>CAMPKL010000218.1 GCA_946887065.1 uncultured Bryobacterales bacterium | reverse complement strand
GCTGCACCAAGCGTGTCGCGCAGCGGATCGCGAACACCGCGCGCTGGCCCTCGGCGCCGTTTTCGGCGCTGCCGCCCTGGCGCTACATGCCCTGACCGACTCCGTGCTGCACTTCCCGGCTCTCCTATTCCTCTTGGCGTGTCTGCTTGGGTTGGCGGCCGGGCTCAGCAAGCTTATCCCAACCAGCCGCCAACGCACGGGTACAGCCCTGCTCGCCGCCGGGCTCTGCGCCGCCGCCCTCTTGCTCGGCGGCTCGCTTGCCCGGCTCAGCCTAGCCACGCTCTTCCCTGCCGCGCGTCAGAGTCAACTGCAAGGACAAGCTTCCGAGGCGCGCCAAGACTATGCCGCGGTGCTCCGCGCCAATCCGCGAACCGCTCCAGCCTGGCTTGCCCTTGCCGAAATCGCGCGCGTCCAGGGCGACACCTTCCAGGCCCTGCAATACGTGCGCGCCGCCCGCTCCGTCGAGCCCTTTACCTATCGCGTCGACTGGCCGCTAGCCGACCTCGAACTCTCGACCGGCGATATCGATGGCGGCGTGGAAACCCTGCGTACCATCTGCCAAGCGCTGCCCGACTTGCGTCCTGCCGCCTACCTGCTCGCCTACCGCGCCGGCGCCCCGCTAGACCTCATCGAACGCCGTCTCACGGCCCCCGAGCCCTATGCCGTGGGCGAATACCTCGCCTTTCTCATTCGCACCGGAAATCAACAAGAAGTGCCCGCCGCGCGGCATCGGTTGGTCGACAGTCAAGGCGTGATCTTATCCGACGCACACCGCCGCTACGTCGCGGACAACATGGAATAACCTTCAACGGTTGCTGTCGTCGTCAAAAACCGCCGCTCGCGTGGCCGGCTCGGCAAAGAGGAACACCATCGCATAGGCTGCCGCTAGTCCCAGCATCAACGCGGCCACGAGCCGCCGCTCGCCCGCTATATCCAGCGCCGCGATCGCTAACACCAAGCTGAAACTCCAATCCGCCCCCCGCACCCACGGCATCACGCGTGTCAGTTCCCGCAAGATCGCCGCACGATTGTGCCGGCTGGTGAAGATCAGATGGAGCCTCAAGGTGACGATCACGCTGGCGACCGCCAATCCGCCGATAAAAGTAATCCAGGTGACAACGTCCTGTGCCCAAACGCTCACCTGCCAAAGGACCGCCGTCAATAGGATGCAAGCCAAGATGACTCCATACTGATGGACAATCCACCAGCGCATCCCCAACCGGCCCTGGGACGCTGCCGGCAAACCTCGCGGAGGGGCCTGAAGACCAGCCCCTTGGATCTCCGCCAAGGCTTGATGCAACTCCGTCGCCGATTGGAACCTCCGTGCCGGGTCCTTCTCAAGACATTTGCGGATCAACGCCTCCAAGCGCGGAGACTCCTGACGCAAACCCTCCAGGCCCTGCGGCTCATTCGCCAGAATGGCGGCCATCGTTACCGCAACCGTGCTGCCCGTAAACGGGTGCCACCCGCTAGCCGCCCTCGCCAGCACAACGCCCAGAGCGAACAGGTCGCTGCGATAGTCCGCCGCTTCTCCCCGCAGTTGCTCCGGAGCCATATAGCCCGGCGTACCGAGAAGCGCTCCTGCTTCCGTCAGCCGGCTGTGGGCTCCGCCATCGGGCTCGTAGGCGATCGCCAAACCGAAATCGAGTATCTTCAACTTGCCATTCTTGTTGCGGATAATGTTCTGCGGCTTCAGGTCGCGGTGCACCACTCCTTTCTCATGCGCCGCCCCCACCGCAGCCGCGACTTGCATACCGATATCCACTACGGCGTCAAGCGAAGCTGCGCCTTGCTCCAGCTCATCCGCCAACGTTGCGCCCTCGATGTATTCGGAAACGATAAACTGTCCCGACTCCCACTCCTCAAGCGCGTAGATCGTCGCGATTCCCGGATGAGACAACGCCGCCGCCATACCGGCCTCCCGGCGAAACCGCGCTCGCTGCTTTTCCACCGCCTGTAAACCCGGCCTCAACGCCTTCAACGCAACTCTTCGTTCAAGTCGCGTATCTTCGGCCAAATATACGATCCCCATACCGCCGCGCCCGATCTCGCGCACCACGCGGTACGGACCCAGCAGCGCTCCTTCGGGCAACAGCGCGGGCCAATCTCCCAAGCCCTTTTCAAGGAATGGATTGCCGGTCCGGTCCAGCGTCAACAGCGCCTGGACCTCCTGCAACATGTCTTCGCTGCCGCCGCAGGCTTCCTGCAGGTAAGCCGCTCTCGCCGACGGGGCTAGTTCCGAGGCGGCCTCGAACAACTCCCGCAAACGATGGAATCGATTGGTGCTCACTGCTCCAGTTCACGTTGCAGCCAGGCTTTTGAGAATTTCCACCAACGCTTGGCGCTGGCAATGGAAATTCCCAGAGCCTCGGCTGCCTCTTCCAGCGTCAATCCGCCAAAGAACCGCAGTTCAACCAACTCGGCCATGCGCGAATCTTGTTCGGCCAGGGTCTGCAGCGCGCGGTCCAGCGCCAACAGATCAACCAAACTCAACGGCATGTTTAGCGGGTGATCCGTCAGCGTAATCGCGGCCTGCCCGCCGCCCCGCTTCTGTGCGGTCCGCGCCCGTGCATGCTCAACCAACACCTGGCGCATCGCACGTGCGGCGATAGCGATGAAGTGACCCCGGTCCTTCCAGTCCGGCTTAGCGTTGGGGACCAGGCGCATATAAGCCTCGTGAACGAGACCCGTCGCCTCGATGCTTTGCGCGTTCCTTTCCCTCCGCAAATACCCTCGCGCTAAACGGCGCAGTTCATCGTACGCCAATAGGAAAAGATCCGACGCCGCCTCGGGGTCCCCTGCGCTCGATCTCGCAACCAGACTCGTGATCGCCGTTTCAGGTTGCATGGGATGTTTCGGCGGAAGGAGCCTGCCGTAGGATAGCCGTGCCCGGAAACTGCCGCAAGGCGTCGCCCCAGTACCGAGCAGGCGTCTCGTGGTCACACGGCTGTTTGGGCGCCTCCACTCCGTCCCGCTCATGCTATCGTTCAGGGCGGCCACATTCGCCGGCAACGGTCGCACCCCACAATCGAGGTTCTCATGACGCTCCGCACAATGCTCACGGCTCTTGCTGTCTTCTCGGCCGCCTGCTTTAGCGCCGCTTGCGGCGACTCCACGGCTCCAACCTTCATCGCTCCCGCCGCCATCGCGGCGAATCCCAACCCAGCCGTACCGCTCGCTGCCATCGTTTCCGCCCAGACCGATGAGCCCGCGGCGCTGCTAATCGAGGTCAGCGACGGCGAACGGCAATGGAGCATACCGGCCTCGCCGGAGCTATCAACGCAGCACTCCCTGCCCGTGCTCGGCTTTCGCCCCGGACGCAAGCACGCTATTCAGGTGAGCGCTCGCGATCAAGCAGGAAACGTATCGCCCGCGGCTTCACTTGAATTTGAGACCGCTCCCCTGCCTGACGATTTTCCGTCGCTTGCGGTGTCCATCAGCCGGCCCGAAAAGATGGAGCCCGGCGTTACGCTCCTTTCGTTCATGCGGTGGCCGGAGGGCGCACCGATGGACGAACACTTTGGCCTAGCCGTCGCGGTTGACGAGCGCGGGGAGGTCGTTTGGTATCGCCGCGCCGGCAACGGCATACAGGACCCGCACCGCATGGCCAACGGCAACCTGCTGTCTTTGATCGGCCACCACGGAGCCGAAGAAGTCGACATGCTTGGCAACGTCGTCACTCGCTGGCACGCCTCCAAACACCCCAACCCCAAAGCCAACGCCGAAGTACCGCAGGGGTCAATCCCCGTGGAAACCGAGACATTTCATCACGACATCCAAGAGATGCCGTCAGGCAACCTGCTCGTCCTGTCCACCGAGATGCGCCGGATCGAGAATTATCCGACCGTAGTCGGCGATGACCGTGCGCCCAAACTCGATGCGAACGTAATCGGCGACATCGTTGTGGAATTCGCCCGCGACGGTTCGATCGTCAACCAATGGAAGCTCTTGGACATGCTCGACGTACAGCGGCTCGGCTACGAGTCACTGGGCGGGTCGTGGAATTTGTGGGCCTATGTGGACGTCAAGGGCGGAACCAAGGATTGGGCTCATGCGAATAGCGTCTCCTACGACGCCGCCACGGACTCGATTCTGGTTTCCGTGCGGCATCAGGAGGCGGTGATCAGCTTTTCGCGAGCAAGCGGTGAGTTGAACTGGATCATGGGCGACCACGAAGGTTGGCCCGAACGTTTGCAGCCGTACCTATTGAAACCCGAGGGCGAACTCGCCTGGCCATATCATCAACATGCCGCCGAGATGACCCCGAACGGCTCCCTGATCCTCTTCGATAACGGCAATTTCCGGGCGATGCCGCCGCAGCCCAAGATGAGTCTGGCCGACAGTTATAGCAGGGCGGCGGAGTACGCCATCGACCAGCAGTCGAAGACCATTCGCCAGCTCTGGAGTTATGGCGGTCCTGGACAAGAGCTTTTCTACTCTCCGTTCATCAGCGAAGCCGACCAACTTTCCCAGACCGGTAATGTACTCATTACCGACGGCGGCCGTATCCGCGATAAGCAGGGCAATAAATCGGACAATATTCCGGCCGGCCATCATTGGGCTCGCATCATCGAGGTCACCCACGGCGATCAGCCAGAAAAGATCTTCGAAATGACCATCGACTCGCAAGAGCAAGCTCCGTCCATCGGCTGGGCGGTCTACCGCAGCGAAAGACTGCCGAGTCTCTACGGCAACTAATGTTTTCAGGCTTCTTGTATCCAAGCCATCGCCGCAGCCTCGTCCGCAACGTCGAAATAGCGAATCGTCGCCGTGGTGAAAGGCTTACAGAATGTCGCCATGCCCTTTTCCCAGGCTTTTTCGCCCACCATAGCCACTCGTTCGATATTACGAAAGTGTTTGATGTCGAACTTCGTGTCTTCCCAAAGTCCGGCTGCGCTCCACCCGTGAAAGTCCTTCATCACCACCGCGACGCGAATCTTGCCGAATCGCTTCACCGCGTCATCCACTAAGGGAGTGAAGCGCTCATAATCCACGGCCCCAAGTTTGCCGCTTACGCGTACCACCAACAGTTTCCCTTCTTGCAGCGTTTCAACTTGAATGGCCATAGGCCCCTCAGTCTGAATCTCACGAACGTCCGGGTCAAGTCTCGTTAAGATAACCGCATTGTGGCGGACGATCCCTACGACCTCAACCGTTTCATTGACGCCCAAGCGCCTGTCTATGAGACCGTCGTAGCGGAACTCAAGTCAGGCCGCAAACGAACCCATTGGATGTGGTTCATCTTTCCCCAACTCGCCGGGCTGGGCCGCAGCCCCATGGCCCAGCGATACGCCATCGCCTCCCTCGCGGAGGCCGCAGCCTATCTTGAACACCCCGTTCTTGGAGCGCGGCTACGCGAGTGCGCGCAGCTCGTCCTCGAAATCGAAAATCGAACGCTGCACGAGATCTTCGGCTCCCCCGCCGACCTCAAGTTCCGATCCTCCATGAGCCTATTCGCTGAAGCCGCGGACGACAACGCAGTCTTCGCAGCCGCGCTAAGAAAGTATGGTTAGAGACGAAAGGGCGAATAGCGAACAACGGCGCCCTGCAGCCGCGCTTGTCGGTCGGCCGATCCCGGCAAACTAGGGCTTATACGCCACGCAGTCGATCTCGACCTTAATGCCCTTTCCCGGCAGCGTGGCCTGAACGGTCGTACGCGCCGGCTTGGCCGCGCCGAAGTACTCGTCGTACACGCCGTTCATCTCAGCAAAATCGCGAATGTCGCTCAAGAAAACCGAGCACTTCACCACGTCCTCGATGCCGGCGCCGGCCGCCTCCAGGATCGTCTTAATGTTTTCGATCGTGCGGCGCGTCTCATCGGCAACCGTCCCGACCACAAACTGGTTCGTGACCGGGTCAAGTGCGGCCTGTCCCGAAACATAAATGAAGCCGCCCGCTTTGACGGCGTGCGAGTAAGGCGCTTGCGGCTTGGGTCCGCCGGGCGCGGTAATTCGATCGATCATGAAGACTCCTATTGCAGCTTGCCGCGGCCGCGCACGTCCCAGACATGCTCCACGCGGCCGCCGCGGATTCCGTACATCTTCTCATGCAAGTTGACGCACACGCAGACGTGATTCGGAATCACGCGCACGCGGTCGCCGATGCGCGGACGCTCGCCCGCCTCGCGGAAGTCGACGTGACCGTGTTCCTCGTTCAGCTTGTAAATGCGCGCCTCCGGGGCCTCCACGATTCGCCCATACAGCGGCGGCTCCTGTCCGGGAATCCTATCGGAGCTTAGCGTCTTCGAGCCGCCGTCAAGCATCGCAAATCCCTCGCGCGGCGTGGAGACGACCGTGGTCAGCACGGACGCCGCGCAGTCGTCCCACGTGCAGTGGCCGGCCGCCACCAAGTCGCCGTCGTTAAACACGTACGTGCCGGGGCGAATCTCGGTCAAGCCCTCAATTTCGTGCGAGCGAAACACCGTCGGCGACGGCCCCTACAACGCATGGCTCGATCCCATCCTCACGAGCGAATGGCAGATGATCGGCTGGCACAACGTCCAGGAGATGACGCGCCTGGGCATGCCCGGCGTCTTCACCCACGG
>CAMPKL010000217.1 GCA_946887065.1 uncultured Bryobacterales bacterium | reverse complement strand
GTGTAGGACCAGGCAATTAGGCCGAAGACGCAGCCGAACTGCGCGGCGCTGCGGAGCCATCGACCCTTCTGCGTGCTAAATAGCCGCGGGTAAGCCCACGAGAAGAGAAGCGCCTGAATCACCATCGACGAGACTCCCAGCGGAATAAGGACTTCTTGGCGATAAATCGCCAGCCGCTCGTAGTTCTCGTGGAAGGCGACAAGATGCCAGACGTAGCCGAGCGGAAAAGTCGGCAATAGATAGGCTGCGACGGCTGTCCAATAGGCTTTCGTCATGGGTATCGTCCTCGTACGCTTGGCCGGGATCAGGAATCCCAGCAAGGGCGGGAGTCAGCGTATCGCATTCACTTGCGATTTGCAAGTGATATCATGGCGCACAAGGGCATGACTTCAAAACGACCTACCGGGGAAAGATCCGGTTGTCCAATCTCTATTGCGCTGGAGACGTTAGGAGATGCGTGGTCCCTGTTAATCGTCCGCGATCTCATGTTTAAGGGCCGTGAGAGTTTTCAGGATTTCGCTAAAGCAGAAGAGGGAATCGCGACCAACATTTTGACGGACCGTCTTCGTCGCCTGGAAGCGGCCGGAATTGTCGTCAAGCGACGGGACGCCAACGATGGCCGACGCACGTGTTATCGGCTGACCGGAAAGGGAATCGACTTAGCGCCGGTCTTGACGGAACTGGTTGTGTGGTCGGCGAGGCACCACGCGACGGAGGCTCCGGACGAAGCGGTCGCCCAGATGGTGAACGATCGCAAAAGGTTCCTAGCGCAGATTCGACGGGAGTGGGAGCGCAGGGGGAAGGAAAAGCCTGCCGAGGCCGCTACCAGTAGAAGAGGGAGTTGAACACCATCTTGAAGGCGGCGTTGGATTGGCCGCGGTACTGAGGCCGGACGCCGAAGAGGACGAAATGTCCCTGGCCGAACTCGACGTCGACGACGGCGGCGCGGTTGGCGATGTACTCTTCGCCCAGCAGCCATCCGGAAGCCAAGATTTTGGCCGCGGGGTACTTGGCGACCACGCGCACCTGGGGGTCGCCGACATTGGAGCGGCGAAAGACGGGACCGGATTCGAACCAGAGAGCCTCGCGAGGACGCATGCCGAACGACAGAGGATTGGTCGTTTCGATATCGGCGTTGAGCAGCGCGCCGGGGGCATAGAAGCGGCGATCGTTGACGTCGCGGAGAACGTTTTCGACAGGCGCTCCTAGCCGGTCGATGGCGAAAGAGGACGCGGCATTGAAGGCGACGAGGGTACCGCCTTCGCGAACGAATGTGCGAAGCGCGGCGGCGCCGCGTTCGCCGATGCCGCCAGAGTAAGCCGGCGGTACGAGAGCCCCGTCGTAGCTGGCGCCTTCAACGTAGCCGGCATGGAGAACACTGGGGGGCGCGTCGGGAAGGATGATGACGTCGTAGGCGCCGGAGAGATTGCCGCTTTCGAGGCGTGCGCTGTTGACGGAGTCGAAGTCGAATTCATACTGCTCAAGCAGCCAGCGCGTCCAGCCTTCGTCGGCCACGGGCACGAAGCCCTTGTAAATGCCGATACGAGGCCGCCGCAGAAGCCGATAGGCGTCGAGCGCGGTGGGCGCGGGAGAGAAGTCCAAGCTCAGTTCGCGGGCAAGTTGCTGGATCTCATCTTGAGATTCGGGACCGCCGGTTCGTATGAAGAAGCGGCCATTCGTCTCGTCGCGAAACACCTGTTTGCCGGCACTCAAGAAGCGGTTCACGGCGATCCAGGAGTTGCCGTAGGCGGGAGAAAAGCTGAGCGCTTGCCCGGCGCCGATTTGACCGGCGGCGGGAATCAGTTTGGGCAACCTGGTGAGCGAAACGCTGAGCGGGTTGTCGACTTGGACGACGTCGACGCCCATGAGCAGCGGCAACGAATGAGCGGTGACGTCGTAGGGCCGCCGCGGAGGACCGCCTGGGTACTGTCGTTGCTCGGGATAGGTTTGGGGTTCGAGCAAGGTCTTGGCGAAGGACGAATAGGGTTGGTCCATGCGGATGACGTAATCGACGGCTGCGAACTGGCGTCCGTCGGCGCGGAAGCTGCCGCGGGCCTTGTAGAGCTCGACCATGCCTAACTGCAGGGTTTCGATGAGCCTGGTGAGAGCGTTGGGGTCATGCTGCCGCTTCGCCAAAACGAACGCAAAGGGATTGCGTTGCTGAAGGGCGCGCCGGCCGACTCGATAGAAGTTGCGCAGCAGTTCGTCGCCGCGGATAGCGGAAGTGTAAAGGACCGACTCGAAGGTGACGAGCTGATAGTCGACGATATCGCGCAGCGTCCACTTACCGCCCGGCCAGGGTTCGAGGAAGTTCCAACTGGGGCGCTGGGCGTTGTAGCCGCGACCGCCGGTCAGAAGGGACGAAAACGCGGTCTCGATGGGACTGGCGTAGCGCACGGAAGCGGCTTCGCTCAGCAGACGCATGCCGCCGTGATAGCTCTGGTAGTGACGGGCGGGCGTGAAGTAGTCGTAGATGCCGTTGATTACGACTCCGGTCTTGCCCGCCGCGGTGAGGTCGGCAGCCATGGCCGCGCCAAAGGCGTTCGCCTGTTGGGCGATAAGGGGATCGATATTGGGGTCGATGGGATCGTCCCAGGGCGGCACGAACATGCGTGCGCCGCTGGAGGCCATCTGGTGCACGTCGTAGACGACTTGCGGGTGCCAAACGTTGTGGATTTTCTCGACGGCAAGACGCGTTTCTTTTTGGGTAAAGGCGTACCAGTCGCGGTTGTTGTCGTGGTCGACATAACGCTGGTAAAGATCGACCATGGGCGCGCCTTCGTAGGGCGTGCCGACCCAGCGGTCGTACCAGGTCTTGACCTTATCGACGCCGTCGGGATTCAACGAAGGGACGAGCAGGATGATGACGTCGTTGAGAATCTTGCGGTTGCGTGGAGTGTCTTGGGTGACCAGGCTATGGACGTACTCCATCGCAGTCATGGTGGAGGCGACTTCGGTGGAGTGAATGGAACAGGTGATCAGGACGACAGGCTTACCGCGAGGTATGAGGAACTCGGCTTGCGCGGGCGTCGTGAGGCGCGGATCGGCGAGGCGCTCTTGGACGCGGCGGAAGCGTCCGAGTTGGGCTAGGTTTTCGGGTGAGGAAACGGTGACCAGTGCGAAGGGCCGGTTCTCGGTCGTGCGGCCGATCTCTTCATAGCGGACCGCAGGGCTATTGGCGGCCAACGCCTGATAGTAGGAAACGACGGAAGACCAGCCGACGAGACGTCTGTCGGCGCCCATCCGAAAGCCGAACTGGGATTCCGGGGAAGGGATTTGGGAAAGCGCGAGGCTGGGGACGAGCAGCCAGCCCAGCAGCAACAGCGATTTCCCCATTTGACTACTATACTCGGGCGTCCAAGCGCCTAGATAATCCAGCCGCCGCCGACGACGATATCGTCTTGGTAGAAAACGGCGGCCTGTCCAGGGGTAATGGCCAGCTGGGCGGCGTCGAATTCAACCACGACACGACCAGCTGTCGCGGAAGGGCGAATCGTGGCCATGCGAGGCCGGAACTGATAGCGGATCTTGGCGTCGACGCGGAGAGGAGCGTCGAGTTGGGGGATCGAAATCCAATTCAGGCGCTCGACTTCAAAAGTGGTCTTGTTGAGGGATTCCTTGGAGCCGACGACGACTTCGCGGGTGGCGGGCCGGATCTCGGTGACATAGGCGGGCTTGCCGAGGGCGACGCCAAGGCCCTTGCGTTGGCCGACGGTGAAGCGGTGAACGCCGCCGTGTTCGGCGAGCGGTTTGCCGTCAGCGTCGACGACAACGCCTTGGGATACGGCTTCCCCGCCCTTCTGCTCTAGGTATTTCTCGACGAATTGGGCGTAATCGCCGTTGGGAACGAAGCAAATTTCGCGGCTCTCGCCCTTGTCGGCGACGGGAACGTTGAGCTTTTTGGCTAGGGCTCGGACCTCATCCTTTTGCATGCCGCCCAGGGGAAAAGACGAGCGGGAGAGCTGGTCTTGGGTGAGCCCGAAGAGGAAGTAGGACTGGTCCCGGCTTTCGTCGACGCCCTTGCGCAGCAGCCAGCGGCCGGTCGTTTCGTCGCGCTCGATGCGGGCGTAGTGTCCGGTGGCGATGGTTTCGGCGCCGACCTGCTGGGCCATGTCGAGGAACTGGTCGAACTTGATGAGGTTGTTGCAGATGGTGCAGGGGATGGGCGTGCGTCCGGAGACGTAGTCGGCGACAAAGGGCGCGACGACTTCTTGCTCGAAGCGATCTTCAAAGTTGACGACGTAGAAAGGGATGCCGACGGATTGCGCGACGCGGCGGGCGTCGTAGACGTCGTCGAGCGAGCAGCAACGGCCGGCGGCGCCGCCCTCGGGGATCAGCTCGGGAATGCGCTGCTGGTTCCACAGCTGCATGGTCATGCCGACCACGGGCCGTTGCTCGGAATGGAGCAAGGCGGCGACGACGGAGCTATCGACCCCGCCGCTCATGGCTACCGCGATGAGTTCTTCGGCCATGATTTATCTTTCCGCGGGCGCCAAGGCGCGGAGCCTTTCGACGACGGCGGGTTATACCGCGAGGAAGCTGTCGATGTCGGCGGCCGTGGTTCCGGCGCCGATCGAGAGACGCAGGCAGGAGCGGGCTTGCTCGCGGGACAGGCCAATCGCCAGCAGGACGTGCGAGGGCTCGACGGCGCCGCTAGAGCAGGCCGCGCCGCTGGAGACGGCAAAGCCCTTGAGGTCGAGCGAGATGAGCAACGGCTCACCCTCGATGCCGCCGAAGCCGATGTTCGTCGTGTTGGGGGTACGGGGACTGCCGGCGGCGTTCACCCAGGTGTTGGCGATTTGGCTGAGGATGGTCCGTTCCAGGCGGTCGCGCAATGCTGCTTGGCGGGACGACTCCGCAGCGAGGCGTTCGGCCGCCAATTCGCAGGCGGCGCCGAGGCCGACAATGCCGGGGACGTTTTCCGTACCAGGGCGGCGGGCGCGTTCGTGACGGCCCCCGAACTGGATGCATTCGATGTCGACGCCCTTGCGGACGTAGAGGGCGCCGACGCCTTTGGGGGCGTATAGCTTGTGGCCGCTGATAGTCAGCAGATCGACACCCAAGGCATTGACGTCGAGGGGCAGCTTGCCCGCGCTTTGAATCGCGTCGGAGTGAAACAGAGCGCCGACGGCGTGCGCCGCCTCTGCGATCTCGGGGATCGGTTGAATGGTGCCCAGTTCGTTGTTCGCATGCATCACGGAAACAAGTACTGTTTCCGGCCGCAAGGCAGCGCGGAGGGCGGCAATATCGACGACGCCGCTGGGACCGACCGCGACGTAATCGACGGAAACGCCTTCACGTTCAAGCTGACGGCATGTCTGAAGAACCGCGGGGTGTTCGATGGCAGTGGTGACGACGTGCTGACTGTCACCGGCGGCAGCGCGGACGACCCCGAGAATCGCTAGATTGTCGGATTCGGTCCCCCCGCTGGTGAAGACGACTTCCTTGGGCTCGCAGCGGAGAAAATCGGCGACTTGGAGCCGCGCCGACTCGACGAGCAGGCGGGCATCCTGGCCAAAACTGTGGATGCTGGACGCGTTGCCGCTGACTTCGCGCAAGGCGGGCATCATCGCATCGAGGACCTGTGGGTCGACCGGCGTTGTTGCATTGTGATCGAAGTAGTGGCGCTGCAAGCGAACTCCCTGCCAGTATTGATTCTATCGTGGAGCGTCTCAAACCTAGCGGCATCGTCACGTTGACAACGGATTTTGGTCTAGCCGACCACTATGTCGGCGCTATGAAAGGAGTTATTCTCGCTACGTACCCAAAAGCGACGATCGTGGATATCACACACGGCGTGGAACCGTATCAGATTGAACAGGGCGCTTTTTTTCTGGCGCATGCGTACACGGCCTTTCCCGCGGGAACCGTCCATGTCGCCGTGGTGGACCCAGGGGTGGGAACGGCACGGCAATGCCTAACAGCGCGAGCGGAGGGGCACTATTTTGTGGCGCCGGACAATGGCTTGCTTTCGCATGTCGCCTGGAACGCGCCGACGACGGTCCGAACCGTGGAATTTGAGCAAGTGGTGGGCGCGCCGACCACAAGGACCTTTCACGGGCGCGATATTTTCGCTCCCTTAGGCGCCAGGATCGCGATGGGCGAGGATCCTGCCGCGTGGGGCAGCCTGGTTGAGGACTATGTTCTGCTGAGGTCGCTGGAACCGGAGCGGCGGACTTCGGGGCGTTGGCGCGGCCGGGTGCTGAACGTGGATCGCTTCGGCAACTTGGTCACGAGTCTGCGGCCGGAGTTACTGGCATCCTTCGACGGCGACTTTGTGCTGCGAGTGGGCGAGGCGGAGATCACCCGATTGGCTGAAGTATATGACGGCATCGAGGACGAGGAACCATTCTTGATTGCAGGTAGCGCGGGATTCTTGGAGGTATCGGTTCGGCAGGGATCGGCAGCGGAGTCGGTGGACGCCTGGCTCGGGGACGAGGTCGAACTTGAGGACAATTCGCTAAGCTAGGCCCTCATGGAAACTTTCATCGAGTGGCACAGCCAGCTAAACGGCCTCGTCTGGGGGCCGCCCATGATGGTCCTGCTC
>CAMPKL010000216.1 GCA_946887065.1 uncultured Bryobacterales bacterium | reverse complement strand
GCATAGAACGAGTTCGCGAAGACTTGAGGGGCGGGGTTGGCGCACGGCGCCCCCCGCCCCTAGTTATTGGCGGGAACCATGTTCATCGATGAAGTCAGCATCTGGGTCCAAGCGGGCAAGGGCGGCAACGGTTGCCGGGCCTTTCGGCGGGAGAAATTCATACCGCGCGGCGGACCCTCCGGCGGAGACGGCGGCAAAGGCGGGGACATCGTTCTGCGGTCGGATCCCAACTACAACACGCTGCTCCATTTCCGCTTCAATCCCGAACACAAAGCCTCGGCGGGCCGACCCGGCGAAGGCTCTAACAAAACCGGTAAAAGTGCGGACGACACCATCCTGCCCGTCCCGCCTGGAACGATCGTCTACAACGCCGAGACAGGCCAGAAGCTCTACGACTTCAGCGAGTACGGGCAAGAATACGTAGTCGCCCATGGGGGCCGCGGCGGCCGCGGCAATGCCTGTTTCGCGACTTCGACAAATCAAGCCCCGCAACGAGCCGACCCGGGTGAACCGGGCGAAGAGTTCCGGCTGCGCCTCGAATTGAAGCTCCTCGCCGATGTCGGGCTCGTTGGATTCCCTAATGTAGGCAAGTCGACGCTAATCTCCACGCTCTCCGCCTCCCGGCCTAAGATCGCCGATTACCCGTTTACGACGCTGGAGCCCAATCTGGGCGTCGTTCGCGGCGAAGGGGACGAAACCTTCGTCATGGCCGACATTCCGGGAATCATTGAAGGCGCCCATGAGGGCCACGGGCTAGGCATCAAGTTCCTCAGGCACATAGAACGTACGGGCCTGCTGCTGCATATCATCGACGTCAGCGAATTCAGCGATCGCGATCCCGTCGAGGACTACGAGGTCATTCTGCGAGAATTGGCAAGCCACTCGAAGAAGCTTCTCGAGAAGCCGATGATCGTCGCCGCTAATAAGATCGACGCGTGTCAAGACCCGGAGCGCATCGCCGTCCTTGAAGCCCTCTGCCGGTCGAAGAATCTGCCTTTCACGCGCATTTCGGCCGCGACCGGCGAAGGCGTAGACGAGTTGCGCAGAACTCTCGCTCGCATGATCCGCGAACAGAAGAAGAGCGCCGCGCTCGAAAGCGAATAATGCTGCCGTGAAAATCGCGCTGTTTGGAGGCACGTTTGACCCCGTTCACAACGGGCACCTGGCCGTAGCCAAAGCAGCGGCCGAGCAGTTTGGTCTCGACCGCGTGTTGTTCATCCCTTCCGGCCGGCCGCCGCACAAAGACCGCGAGCCGCAGGCCGCCTACGAGCATCGTTTCCGCATGGTTGAGTTGGCCTGTCAGGCGGACCCGCTGTTAGAAGCCTCTCGTTTAGAAGATCCCGCCCTAGTAGGTTCCGGCAAGACGTACTCGATCGACACGATTGAAAAGGTGCGCGGCGGCCTCACGCCCGCCGATGAATTATTTTTCTTGATCGGCCAAGACGCCTTCGATGAACTTTCCGTATGGCATCGGCTGGAAGACGTCGTCGAGCAGGTCATTTTCATCGTCGCTCCCCGGCCGCACGGCCTTTCCTCCGCCCGGCGTGAAGGCATCGCCGCGCGGGCGAGCTTTCAGCGGCTCGAAGGAGTCGATGTTCCCGTATCGGCCACCGCGGTCCGAAAGCTAGCCAGGGAGGGAAGCGATATTCGCGGCATTGTTCCGGACGCGGTCGCCGAGTATATCCGCCGTCATCGGCTTTACAAAAAAGGATGAAGGGGGCCGCTCTTTCGGGCGACCCCCTTTTTGCCTCGAGTGAGGTTCCGCCGCTCCGTTTGGGGTTGACGGGGTGGAGCGGCGGGGCGGGGTAGAAACGAGAACTAGTCCGAGATATCTCCGCCGTAGGCGGGCATGCCCATTTCGCTCATGTCCAGTCCTTCTCTCTCCTCGGCTTCAGTGACGCGGAGACCAAAGACCATCTTGATCACGAACCAGGCGACTAAGGACAGCGTTAGAGTAAATGCGGCAACCGCGGCGATGCCGATCACCTGAGTCGTCAGTGAACCGAAGCCGCCGCCGTTGAACAGGCCGCCATCGGTGGCGAACAAGCCGACTGAAAGGGTTCCCCAGATGCCGTTGACCAAGTGAACAGAAAGCGCGCCGACCGGATCATCAATCTTCAGTTTGTCGAACATGATGACGGCCGGAACCACGAGGATGCCGGCGATCAGGCCGATGATCACGGAACTCTCGACGGTGACGAATGCGCAGGGAGCTGTGATAGCGACCAAGCCGGCCAACGCGCCGTTGACCGTCATCGTGAAGTCAGGCGAGCCGAGCCAGATCCAGGCCAACAGCGTCGAACTCAGAATCGCCGCTGCACAGGCCATATTGGTGGTGATGACGATCAGGGACATGGACGCCGGGTCCGCCGCCATCGTGCTGCCCGGATTGAATCCGAACCAGCCCAACCACAGGATCAGTCCGCCCAAGAACACTAACGCCATGCTGTGTCCCTGGATCGGTTGCACCCGTCCGTCCGCCTTGTATTTGCCCAAGCGCGGTCCGAGCAGGAAAATTCCAGCTAGGCCCGCCCAGCCGCCGACGGAGTGAACGACCGTAGAGCCGGCGAAATCGCGGAAGCCCATGCTGCCGAGCCAACCGCCGCCCCAGATCCAATGGCCGGTGATCGGGTAGGACACTGCGACCAGCACCAAGGTGAAAAGCATGAAAGATTTGTAGTGAATGCGTTCCGCCACGCAACCCGAGACGATCGTCGCCGCCGTACCGGCGAACACCAGTTGGAAGAAAAACTTGGCCAGCAGCGGGACGCCCGTCCAGTTCAGCGAACCGAAGACGCCCTCATAAGCGTCTCCCATCGCCGGACTGTTATCGGCTCCTCCCAACAACCAACCGGTTGTGCCCATGAACGAGCTGCCGTCGCCGAACATGATGCCGAAACCCACGACCCAAAAAGCCAGGGACGATAGACCGAAAACAACAAAGTTCTTGCCCAGAATGTTGGTCGCATTCTTGGCGCGGCACAGGCCCGCTTCAACGCAGCCGAATCCTGCGTTCATGAAAAAGACCAGGAAGCCTGCGATCAACACCCACAGGGTGTCAGCCATGACTTTGAGGTCCATATTCGTGGGGCCGGCGTCGTCCTGAGCGAACGCCGTGCCGCAAAGCAGGAACCCCATAAGGATCGCGAGGGGCAATTGCCCGCTCGACTTAGTAACTATCTTGATCACGATTGCTTCTCCTTAACGCCCGCCTGGGGACGCGTTGCATGGTCAACATCGACCGGTCGGTTCCACCCGCGGCACTGCAGCTGGAACACCCAACCCTGTGCGTGACTGATTTCAAAACAATTTCTCGCGCCCGCATTACCCACTCCTACGGGAGACCTCAGTTAGAAACACTTCTCCCTACCGCGACGTATGCAAGAACCCGAGGGCCTCAAATCCGTCCCGGAGAGATAAGCGAAATTCGAATTTGGCGATTCCGACGGCGTGGTCAGAACGAACAGGATGCAACGCTGGGGATCGATTCCACTTAGCGGCACGCCCGTGAGCATCGACTCAAACGAGGAGTCTTGCTCTGTGTCGAGACCAATATATCTAGCCAAGCCGGGAGGCGGAAGCAGATTATTTCTATCCGCCCCATAAACGACACGACTACGACAATCTGAGCCTGCAACCCGCCGCGATTGATACGCTTATAGTGTGCAGAGCCGGACGTTTGAGCGATTCGCGTGGGCCTTTGTGGTCTATCTCGTCGGCGTGATTTTGTTCGGAGCCTGGGTCCGCATCACCCACTCCGGGGCCGGTTGCGGCAATCATTGGCCGACCTGCAACGGCACGGTTCTCCCGTTGGATCCCAGTGTTGAAACCGCGATTGAGTTCACCCATCGGGTGACCAGCGGCCTGTGCGGAGTCTTCGGAGCCCTGCTTGTAGCGGCGGCGTGGCGGATCTATGGCCGCGGTCCGGTGCTCGCCGGAGCCGCCTTGACGCTGCTCTTTATCGTTTTCGAGGGCTTGGTCGGCGCCGGCTTGGTGCTGGGAGAGCTAGTCAAAGACGACGCATCCGTCGCCCGCGCCATCGTCATCGCCATTCACCTGGCCAATACGCTGCTGCTTACCGCGAGCGCGGCGCTCACCGCGTGGTGTGCCGCGGACCGGCCCGCCCCCGCGCTCCGCTCCCTCGCCGCGTCTTCGTTCGCCCCGGCCCTGTTGCTGATCGTCGCCGCTTCGATGACCGGCGCCGTCACCGCTCTGGGGGATACCTTGTTCCCGACGCAGTCCACGCTGGGACCGGGGCTGTTCGATAAGGTTCGCGGTGACCTGGGGGCCGCCAACCATTTCCTCGTGCGTCTGAGGCTGGTTCATCCGCTGGTGGCCATTCTTACTGCCGGCTGGTTGGTTAAGCTGACGGCGCCGCTGGCATTTTCGCTCCATCGAGGCCCTCAACGAACCTGGGCGCGATACGCTTTCGCTGCCGTCATCGCTGAGGTCTGCCTGGGACTGCTCAATGTGGTTTTGGGAGCCCCGGGCTGGCTGCAATTGATGCACTTACTAGTGGCGCAAGCGCTCTGGGTCTCTCTATTGCTGACCGGCGTGGCGGCCCCAGGCGTTGCATCCGAGGCGGCCTCAGCCGGCACCGGTGTTCGCGGCGACCGCGTCGCCGGCCAGGCGGGAGCCTAGCAGAGCCTGTCTGTCGGCCCGTCCATGGGAAAATTAGATTTGAGTTGCTTGCGGACAAAACGATTCCTGGTCCCGTCTTGGCGCCAAATGCAAATCGCCGCTTGGTTGCTGTTGGCGACCTTACCAGCGCCCATTCAGGCGGTGACCGCTGAGCCGGATTCTCCCCCGGTACGAGTCGCAACCTGGAACCTGGGAGGTCTCAGCCTTGCTGCAGATGGCAAAGCTCAACAGGCGCTTGACTTGTTCGCCGCTACCTCCGACGTCATCGCGCTGCAAGAATGCCCGGATCCAGGCCGGCCGCTGACCACGGACGCGGGGAGCCAGTGGCATGGAGTTCATGAATACTCCAACGCCATCCTCTCCCGCTGGCCGATCGTCCAATCCGGCCTCATTGCGGCCAACCCCGCCTGGGCTCGCGACCTACCCTGGGCCGACATCCAGCCGCCCAATGGGCCGGCATTCCGCGTCTATTCAATCCATCTGACGTTCAAACGACATGGGAATCCGTTTCTCGGCGCGGCCAGGGCCGCCGAGATCCGCCGGATCTTGCTGCACGCTCGCGGCTTCGCTGGCCCGGTCATCGTCGCCGGAGACTTCAACACGGTCGGCTGGATTTTCGGCGGTCAAGAATCAGAGCCGTCGATCGAATTGCTTGAGGCAAGCGGATACGTCGACGCATTCGGCGCCGTCGGCGGCCGGACGCATGCCTTGCTGGGGCGTCTCGACTGGATCTACACGAAAGGCTTCGTCGCAACCGATCAGGTTCTGGGCGACTACGACGGTTCCGACCATCGCTGGCTCAAGACAAGCATGGCCGCCTCCAATTCCGCCGTCTCCGCCGCCGCGCCCGTCGCCGACGGCAGCCTGGTCACTCTCGCGTCGTTCGCCGCGGTGGGACTATGGAGCGTGGCTGCCTGGCACACACGAAAACGGCGGATCGGCATCCCAGAACGAGAATGAAGGACTTCTCCTTCTCCATAACCCCGCCAACAATGATCTAGAATCAAGTGAGTTTCACGGGTTCGGGGCGTGGCGCAGTCTGGTAGCGCGCCTGCTTTGGGAGCAGGAAGCCGGGGGTTCGAATCCCTCCGCCCCGACCATCTAACTCCTGTTTTTTCAATGCGTCTCCATCTTGCCGTTAAGTCGGGCCGGCTCGAAACCGGCGAAACGTACCAAAACCGTGCGAAAACTCGGTACGGCTGGTCAGACCGTGACAGAAGTCGCGGAGTGCTCCGCGGCTCCTCGGTCGAGCTTGGCCAGGGCTTCACGCATCATCTTGAGCTTCGCCTGGCTGTAGCGCTTGAACACTGCCGAATCGCCCTGCCGGAGCAGTTGCGTGACGAAGTGATCCGCCACGCCTCCGGCGCTGAGCCGCGTCGCGAACGTATGCCGCAACTCGTAGAGCGAGAAGTGCTCGACTCCTGCTCTCCTAAGCGTGGCGTTCCAACTCCGCCGGATGTTCAGCAGGTGCGGCTTCGACGAAGTCGCACCAGTCGACGGGAAAAGATAGTCTGATCCCTCGCTGGCATCGACTTGATCCTTGAAGGCCTGATAGGCATTCTCCGTCATAGGCATGTCGGCGATGCCGTTGGGGGTTTTCGAATCGGGCAGATGCACGAGGCGGTTGGCGAGGTCTACCTGCGACTTCCGCATCGGTAACAACTCCCGGTAGGGCCGAAGCCCCATCTCGACCATGATGCCGATCACGTTTCTTAGATAGCGCGGCGCGAAGAACTCAATGCGCTGTTGTTCGCTCCCAGTCAGATAGTGCGGCTTGCGGGTGCTGCCAGCCAGCCGTACCGGAAAATCGACTCCCTGGCACGGGTTCGACGAAATCCGGCGCTTCTTCACTGCGACGTTCAAGATGCGGTTGAGCACGCGATACTCCCTGTGGACCGTGGACGGCTTTAGCGTG
>CAMPKL010000215.1 GCA_946887065.1 uncultured Bryobacterales bacterium | reverse complement strand
TCACGAGGGAAACAGTGCGCTGGCACTTGCGGTCCATCTACACGAAGCTGGAAGTCCACGACCGCGAATCCCTTGTCCAGTTCATTGAACGCGAAAGGCTAGGCCGCAGCCTTCGCTAGTAGCCTGCTGGTCAAAGGGGTGCACGCCGTGATTCGTGCAGATTTTGGGTGAACGTTTGGGTGAACACCCTGCCCAGGCGGAGCATGGAAATCGTCGAAAAGATTGGTTGCGGGGAAGGATTTGAACCTTCGACTTTTGGGTTATGAGCCCAACGGGGAGGGCAGTGCATCCCAATTGCCAAACCCTCGAACAAACAACTTAGAGGAGAGACGCCAATCGTTGCCGATGGTTTGACTGCTACGAAAACCGCCCCTCCGAGAACAAGCGTGGCCGGTCAGCCGCGACTCTCGACGGCGGCTTGGATCAGCTCGATCAGGCCAATGTTTCCTTCGCCTTCCGCGTGAACCTGCCGCACTTGCGGACTGAGGAGACCTACGCGGCGCTAGAACCGCTGGTCCGTAGCTGATTCCACGTAGTGATCGCGAGAAAGGCTTGTTAATGGCTTTCGAGGCGAGTGGATCGAGTCATCGCGCGATCTTTTTTTGCTACAGGGACCGGAGCAATGATTTGGAGCGTCCATCTTGGGGCTGTGCGCCCTTGCCCCCGTTCACGTCTAGGATTCACCCTGATTTGGGACCATTTGGGGCCACCTGCCGCGGGAGGATCGATCCAGAGAAGTCTAATTGCCGATCCGGCGCAGCACATCCGGCAAAAGCGGATCCTCGTCTGCTCTGCCTCGGATATTAGCGTATGCCTGGTAGGACTCCACGGCGCGAGAACTGTGCAGACCTTCGCGGACACGGCCCTGATAGAAGTAGACGAGCGGAAAGTAACCGTACGTGGGTTCTTCATCGAGGAAGAAGGAAAGGGCCTCGCCGCGCCGGGCCAGGCAGCGGTCGAATTCCGAGTCAGCTTGAGGGAACGCTCCTCCCTCAAGGTAGGCCCGGCCAAGATCGAAATGACCGATCCACGTATCGAGAAGACCGTTCGCATCGGATAAGACCTGGACCGCCTCGCGCGGATTGCCGTCCTTCAACAGGGCAATGCCTTGGATGATCTTCGCGTAGGCGCGGGGTTCTTCCTGAAACTCCAGACTCAGTTCCTTGGCGATCGCCTGAGCCTGATCGCTTTCGCCGGCTTCGACGAGCAAGCGAGCGGCCAGGAAGCGGACCTTGATCGCCTTGCTGTTGGCAAGGGCCCTAATCGCAGAAGCGACGGCTGCCCCGTTTTGATCCCTAAGCAGCTGGGCGTGGCCCAAGGCGATCAGTTTTACCGCCGAACGATAGAGGTCGCCTGATGCTTGATCCGAAGCCGCACCTTGCTGAAAAATTCGCGAGGCGTCCGAAATCCGTCCCTGATACAGGGCGAGGTCGCCGAGACCCGACGCGGCATAGGAAGCTCCCAGAGCATCAATTTTCTCGATCTGCCGATACGTCTCGGCCGCTTCGGCGACCTGGTCTCGCCCCACCTGCGAAAACGCGAGCGCGAGCAGGCCAAATACGCTCGGATCCTTCATGCGGCGAACTTCACGTTCGGCCGCGGGGAAATCACCTGCATAGGCCGCATAGAGGGCAAGATTCTCGCGGTAGAGCGCCCTGTTGGGCAAGATCTTGACGACCTGCTGCATTTCGGTGAGGGCCTTGGGCAGATCACGAAGATAGGTGGAACACAACGCTAGATTATTGCGGGCGGCCGCGTCAGCGGAATATCGGGCTATCAGATCTCCGTACTCTTTTACGCACGCCCGGTGATCGCCCGTGACCATGTAGTAGAGGCCGCGAGTGCGATAGCGCTCGCGCTCAGTCATGCCGTCGAGGTGACTTAGCGCCTTTTCGACATAGGTTTGCGCGTCCTGCTGCCTGTCAAGATTGCGCGAGGTGATCGCCATGCCTGCGTAGGCCAAGCCAAAGTTCGGATCGAGATCGACAGCACGAGAGAAACCCGCCAGAGCCTCATTAAAATCGCTGTCGGCTAAAGCCTGCATCGCCGTTGCATACTCGTGGACGACGTCCAAGGATGTAGCGGAAAGAGTGTCCATCGCGAAGCGCTGAGAGGAATCGGACGTCTCATCGCCAAGCGCCTTACGCATTTCGGCGGCCACCTTGGCGACGGCGCCCAGGACTTGTTCTTTACTTGAAGCTCTGTCCTCAACGGAACGGATCACGTTTCCCGTGACGGCTTCTGAAGCCGTCAGTGTTAGATGGTATGCGTTTCCTTCGCGCTCCACCGTACCGGAAAGAACCACCCCCAGACCTTGGCTGACTGCGATCGCGCGAGCCGCGTCGCCATCGAACGTTTCGGGAGGGGAGACGCCGAGATTGCGAGCTACTTCCGCTCGGGCATGGGCTCAAGAGTTCCAGATAACGTAGGCTCGCTCGTAAGATTCTGAAAATCCGCTATCAACACAGAAACCGGGTCCGGCTCAACAGGCGGCGGCCCGGGTCCCACCAACCGCCAGAAGGTCACCAATAATGTCAAGACGACGGCAAGCAAGGCAGCTACTTGACGCAGGCTGAGGCGTCGCACGATCGGCAACGTCTTTCCCTCGTCGTCTAGATCGTCCAAGGCTTTGGCGAGTTCCGCGGCGCTTTCATATCGCGCCGACAAATTGGGATCGAGACAGCGAGTGATGACCTTGCTGAGGCTTTCAGGCAAAGAAGGATCGACAACTGAAACCGGCGTGGGAGCGGCCTTCATCCGGGTTGTCAATTCTTCCATCGGTTTCGGCGTCGCGATCCGCTCCAGACCAGTCAGCATGTCGTGGAAGATCAGGCCCAACGAATAAATATCGGCTTGCGGACCGACATTCTCCCCCCTGCCTTGCTCGGGAGCCATGTACTGTAAGGTGCCTACGATGGAGCCATGCATGGTCTCCCCGAGATTGATCTCTGATTGAGAAGCCGGATCATCGCTCGAAGTCTGCTCTTCCAGGTGGCCGGAAATCGCGCGCGCAATGCCGAAATCCATGAGCAGAGCCTCGTCGCTCTGCGCATCGATCATGATGTTGGCCGGCTTGAGGTCGCGGTGGATGACGCCGACCTCGTGCGCTGAACGCAACCCGGAGACGACCTGCCGCACGATTTTCAGGGCTCGCGTTACGGGCAACTTGCCGTGATCTTTCAGAATCGTCGCGAGATCCGAGCCCTCGACGTAGGACATCGTTAGATACTTGACGCCCTCAAGCTCTCCGATGTCATGGATGCGGACGACGTTCTTGTGGGTTACCTTCCGGGCCAGGAGCAGTTCTCGCTTGAATCGCCGCTCCACCGCCAGTGCCGCCGATGGATTAGCGGCGACCTCAGGCAGGATTACCTTCATCGCGAGGGCGATGCCTAATTCCTTGTCCCAGACCTGGTAGACGGCGCCCATGCCGCCGGCCCCAAGTAGCCGAATCACTTGGTAACGAGGTCCGAAAGGCTGACCCGGAGTCAGCGGGCCAGCGTGTCGATGTATCGCTCGCGGGGCGCCTACCACAGGCCGCGGCGTCAGGGGTCCGATGTAGGTGGGCGCCTCACTCCCGGTCGCGGGAACAACGGTGTCGTCGTTGCCCACGTTAGGCAACAAGGTCTCCGCGCCTTCATCCGGCAGCCTCGTTATGTCGTCGCTGGAGTTCCCGCCCACCGTTACGTTACTTTACATCTATTGTCCCGCCACTGAAGGTCTGCGCGGTCTTGCGGCTTTCGATTGTTACAGCATAGGACCCAATGGGCAGATTAGCGCCCGCGGCGTTGACCGCCTTCCAGCTGAACACCCAGGTCCAAGAGTTCTTAGCCGTGGGCAGCCCAAATGAACTGCTCAAAGGCGCCTCCCGCGTATAGAAGAAGGTACCCCCCGGGCCGCTGATCTTGATGCGCGGGGCGGAATCGTTGCTGTCGACGACGACGCCCGCCACGGTGAATCTCCAAGACAGATCAATCGAGGTTCCTGGCTTCACGGACTTGCTCGGCGGAAGGTTCTTGACCGGGATGAACCCGTATAACGGGATTACCGTGATCGGCACGGTCACCTGGTTGGAACTGCGCGTTGGGTCGACGTCGTTGGCGACGTACTTGAAGCTATCCGGGCCATAGAAGCCGACGGTGGGCTTGTAAGTAAACGAGCCGTCAAGGTTCAAGGTGAGAGTTCCGTGTGCAGGTCCCGAGATCAGACCGGCCCTCAGCGTCGGACTGTCGATGTCTTTATCGTTCGTCAGAACGCCCAAAGCGGCCACATTCAGCGTTGCATTTTGGACGACCGTATAGCTTTCAGGGAACGCGACAGGGGCTGCGTTGACGGTCTGGACGGTCGCGAGATTGGAGAGACCGCTCCTCGTTCCGTCCCCGAAACTCGCCCTCACCAAGTAGGTGAACGGGCCATTGGGCAACTCCTCAAGGTCGGTGAGAGCGTACGCGTCCTGACCAATCACGGCGGGGGTTTCGCCTACCACAGACACAAGACTGTCCGGATCTATCACAGTCCCCTTGACTCGGCCAACGGTGTATATGGCGGCACTGCCGACGTTCGGGCTCTTCCAATCCAGCAGGTTTCTGTGGCAATCGGCGGGAGCGGATCCATCGCATCTCGCTTGGAGGACGACGCCCTTCAGCTCGTTCGGAGGACTGTAGCCGTTCGCGGATGCCACTTCGGCGCTGAGATCCTGACCCACACCGAGATCACCGCGGCCGAGATCACCGCGGCCCAAATCTCCGCGGCCGAGATCACCGCGGCCCAAATCTCCGCGGCCGAGATCACCGCGGCCTAAGTCGCCGCGGCCTAAGTCACCGCGGCCTAAATCTCCGCGGCCGAGATCACCGCGGCCCAAATCTCCGCGGCCAAGATCACCGCGACCTAGGTCGCCGCGGCCCAAATCTCCGCGGCCCGCATCCAACGACATCGGTCCGATGTAGGCCAAGAAGTCTCCCGGATTGACGGGATCGGGCACCAGATACCATCCGCCGACGCTTCGCCGGCTACCCAATCCATTCAGGCGTATGAGCGCCCAATCGTTGGACCCAGGCAACTCGCCGGCAGCGCCGTCGAAGTTGACGTCTTGAGTGAGCGCTGAGGTTGAAGGGAGACCATCGCCGCGCCAGTCGATGCCGCCGGCGACGCTTGAGGCGTCCAGGCGAACGGCACCGCCTCCAGCGAGCCGGTCTGCTTCTTCCAGCGGCGACAAGGGAGAGCCGTCGCAATGCCGCTTGGCAGCCGGGAGGTCTAATAGAATTCCCAACGATCCCGGCACACGCGGCGCATACCAGGCCGTTCGATAGGACGGCATTCCGAACGGAGGATCAAGATCGTAGCCCAACAATCCCGGTTCGGTCAGCGAGGTTTCATCTAACGTAGGGAGACGCTGGCCCGAGAAGTCGATATGGGCCGCTCCCGCATCGTCGACCAATCCCCGCAGCTGAAACAAATAGTTCATCACGCTCAGGTAGTTGGGGCTGCAGTTCGGTTCGATCGCGCTTCCGTTATGGCGGCGCGCGAGGGTGTGCCCAATCTCATGCAGAAACGTGGAAGCTTGCATGAAGGTATTTCCAATCGGCAGGCCCGCAGTGTTCGGGAAGCTGCCGAGAGTGACCATGAGGTCGCCGCCAAGAAAGTCGCCCACTCCCGTATTCGTTACCGGTGCGTGGTACTCGGCGACGGTATCCATGCAGGTCAAGTCCGGCAAGCCGAAGTTCGGGCTAGCCGGATCTTGAACCAAGCACGATGCCTTAGGAACGCCCAATGCGTGAGCGAAAAGGGCGTAGCGAAAGATATCCTTGCGGTTACGATCGAACCGCCGCTCGCACGTCGTCAGGGGGCTGTGATCGCCATCGGCGATTTCGCACTGATCATCCGTCAACGTCGTCGGCGCGTCTTTCAGAAACCGGAAACCGCTCTTCCAGCCCACTGTCCCCGGATGGCCTGCGAACTGGCATACCCACGGCGGATCTAGAGCGCCAGGCGTACAGACCGTGGCTGTCTCATGGATTGCGTCCCCGCCCCTAGATAAACCCGCGCCGCGTATCACGTAAGCGTCGGCCGAGCCAAAGGGGTAGCTGCTTCCCACGTCGAAGTGCGCGGAGATTCCTGAAATGCCGTCCGGATTCGAAACCGGAGCGTTCCGGAACGAATCGCCGACCATCTTCAGAGCGTCGGGAACCGGCAAGTGCGAGTGCGCGGGCTTCGTGATGCCGCCGTAGGCCAGCGGGGAGTCGGCGAACATGTAGCCGACCTCGATGAAGATATCCTTGTGCGTTGGACTCGCTCCCATGGCAGCGAGATTCGGCAGCACTTCTCCGTCGGGATCCGAAAGGGGGCCTGTTGAGGATTCCCAAGCATCCAAGAGTCCGTCGTTGTCCGAATCCTTGACGGGTGTACTGTAGGCGACGGCGCCCCAGGTTAGACAGTCGGAAGAACTAATGCCCACACGATCAACTGAAGTCGTCAATGAAGTCCCTGTTGCCGCACTAGTCGCCAGCGTGAACGTGTCCCAGCCGGGACCCGCCGTCGACTGGAAGGGGTTGATCCTG
>CAMPKL010000214.1 GCA_946887065.1 uncultured Bryobacterales bacterium | reverse complement strand
GGTCCCAGAGGCTGCCGAACGTTTCGACCGCGTTGACATAGATGAAATCCATCTCGGAAGCCTTCTCTTCGTTGGCCGTCCGCTTTTCAACGGCAACCTGGACTTCTTTAATTTGTTCCGACATAGTTGGCACCCCCCTCCGCACTACCGGCGGCAATTCTAGCGCCCCGTTCTACGAGGCCGGAAGTCGTAAAGCTGTCGATGTCCTTTTTGTTGGAAGGTAGTTCCGACGTGACAACCCACGTCACCAATCCTTCTGGCGATTGCGTCTTGACTAATGGAAGGGTGAAAACGTCAGTCATTCCCTGGTTGAGCGAGGGAGCCCAGCGCGAGGGGGCGTAGCCCGTGATAAGGCTGGATAGTTGCAGCCCTTCGAGAGAATAAGCACGTTCGTCCAGAATCGCGGAACGATCAAAGGGCTCGGCGTCCTCATCGAAAGGCCTCACGTCAAAACCTTCAGGGTCAAACTCTTCAGCCCAGCGAGCCATATCGCTGAATGGCACAAATCGCACGGCAAGACCGCAGTCGAAGGCGGCGGCGAGACGGGCCAGGGTCTTGATATTTGGGCTAGTCGCCCCTGGCTTCATCAGATCGCAAATCCTAGGTTGCGCCATGTCCGCTTTCTCGGCAAGCTGACTCTGTGTCCACCCTCTGACCTTCGCGAGCGCACGGATCTGGAACGGGATTCCAATATTAATTTCGGAATCGACGAAGGCCCGCCTGTACTCCGGGGTGCGGAGCTTCTTCCAGAGCTTAGAGATCAAACTCAACTGTCGCTACCTCCTTCCGATCTATCTGCCCCTTCCGCTTCTTGGCTGTCTCAAGGGAGTCGTGAGGGGTGTACGTCCTGCCTTTGTGGTAGCAACCATGGAGTACCACCCACGCTTCGCCGGAAAAGAAACCGAGCAGTCGGTGCTGCTTATTGCAGGACTTCCACCGCAGTTCTCCAATTCCAGAGAATAGGTGCGTGTAATCCGGCCAACTCCAATCCCTAACCTTTCGTACGTTGTCGATAAACCGATCCGCATCCGCCCGTTCCTGGGTCGAGAGGTCTTCGTACCACTGTGCAATCTTGTCCCGCCCGGCGGGCGAGACGTAGCTCAACAGTGGTCGCCTCCAGACACTCATATTCTATCACAAAAACCGTATATTCTAGCTCGACATTGTATACGGTTTTTATTATACACGTCCAAGGTATTGATTCGACAGCACAAAAGGCCAGCCGTTTGGGCTAGCCTTTGTGTGTCTGGCATCGGAGAGCGCGCCTCTGGTAAGGCTAACGGTTTAGAAACGGTGAAAATCCTGTGGAAGGGGTTGCGGTTCGATTCCGCCGTTCTCCGCTCAATTTTAGCAGCCTCGTGAGCAGCGTCAACTGCTCACGAGGCCAATCCTCTGGCCGAAGCCAAAAGACTAGGCTAGTACCCAACGTCATTTTGGCCCAAAACGCCCGAAACGGCAGGGTTCAAAATGACGTGTCACTTCTGCAATCTAGACTGCGTGAAAGCCGGTCGCTACGGGGCTCAGAAGGTCCAGCGATACAAGTGCAAATCCTGCGGCAAGCGCTTCTCGGACGCTCAGGAAAAGCCCCTCTGCGATGTGCGCCTTCCCCCATTAGAAGGTCCGCATGATCCTCCACTGTCTCGTAGTGGGCAACTCGTATGCGGGACCGCTCGCCTGTGCGACGTGGAGAAGCGCACCGTCCTCCGCATCCTCAAGCTGGCAGGCGAGAACTGCGAACGGCCCTTAGAGCGCAAAGTCCGCAACGTCGAGGTTGAGGACGTGGAGCTTGACGAAGTGTGGACCTTCGTAGGCGAGAAGGAACGCCGCAAGACTGGCGAAGAAGGACCGCCCGGACATCGGCGATCAGTTGTTTTCACCGCCCTGGAGTCCAACTCCAAGATGGTCTTGGGCTGGCACCTGGGACGCCGGGACAACCCGAATACCTGGGACTCCGTCACGAAGCTGCGGGACGCGACTCCAGCCAAGCGTTTCAACTTACGTCTGACGCCTTCTCCTCTTACCGTGGAGCGATCGGCGCGGGACTCCAAGACCGCGTGGAATACGCCCAACAGATCAAGCTATACGGCGCGATGCCGGGAGGGCGCGACTACTACCGCCCCGCGAAGATCAAAGGCACAATCACTTCGGCGCTAAACGGCCGCCCGCAACCGGGTTTGTACGTCGCATATCGAGCGGAAGAACGGGACGCTGCGGCAGTGGTGCAAGTGACGTGCCTAACCTACGCTTTCAGCCGCAAGGTGGAGAACCTGCGGGCCGCTCTCGCGCTCCACTTCGCCTACGACAACTTCTGCCGCGTCCATTCGTCGCTCAAAGTAACCCCAGCGATGGAGAACGGTATTACCGATCACATCTGGGATCTGTCAGAATTGATCGCAGCCTAGACTGGATCGCAAGGGTGCCGCTGCGATTCCAAGGTTCGTTGTATTTTGAATCGTCGTCTATCAGTCGCGTATGGTAGGTGGGGGTACGTCCTTCAAGCTACTCTCCAGGTAGTCCCAGAGGTATTCCCAGCAACCCAGGATCAATACCCCCGCAACGCCACTGATCAGCATGAGCGGCAAAGCGCCAAATAGATCGTTAATCGTGAGGTTGGCCAAGGGCGTATCAAAGACTGCCTTCGCTGGGTCCCCCAAGAAGGTCCATACAACCCAAGCCAGGACCGCCAGGCCAAGCATTCCCGCCAAGAACTTGCACCAAACCCAAAACCGCCAAGCGATCCGCTTCATTGGGCCGAAAGTCAAAATGATACTGGCCATCTTGACCAGCCTCCAATTGCTCGGATGATTTCTCCATCCGGCATTGGCCCTATATCCACGCTAAGACCCCACTACCGTAGCTCAGGAACCTGCTCGATCCGAGGACACGAATTTCCGCCAGGGACGCGGAGGCCGGTTCGCCTCGTTCGGAATGATCACAAACAAGACCAGCAGAAGTCCGACGGTGAACTGACTTTGGAGCTCCGGCTCCGCTGGGCGGGACGCCGTCGCATAGGCCGCCCCCAAAAGCCACAAGCCGACCACAGCCGTGGCAACCCGGGCGTGCCGCGTCGATTCGAGAAACGACAGGCAACTCGCCGCACTCACAATGACTCCGCAAATCACGGAGTTGAGTGAAGTGAACGACATCGGTTCGGATGTCTCAAAGATAAACGGAGACGCCGCAAGCCAGAGACCGAACAGCAACTCAGAGATTCTTGGCCACATGTCCGAAACCCCCGGCTCTAGTTCGGTGATCGGCCAAGTATTCGACCGCCAACAGGGCCGCCCGCTCTGAACCCTTGCCCCAAAAGATCTGCCAGAACAAGGTCCTGTCGCCGGCCTTCCAAACATGGCGGAGGTACTTCAGGCAAGCCCAAATTTCATCGTAGGCAACGTAGACAAGCACGGCCGAAATCAACGCCGTGACGATGCACAAGAAGCACCAATAGCCCACCACCGCTCCCTGCATGAAAACCAAAACCGCGCTCACGATTCCCAGCGGGATCACGTCCAAGCCGAATAGCAGGGTCATCCAGGGGCGCAGATGCCAGCGGCGCGTGGAACCTGCAAGACCGTAGACGGCATCCCCAAGATAGGCGAAGGCTCCGAGAATCGCGTCTGGGATCAAGGTCCATCGCTCCATTGCCAAAGATGTCGGGGACCGCAGCACTTTGTGCGTCTGCTCGCCGAAGACCGGATCCCAAACGGAGTCAATCAAGCCCCATTGGTAAAGACCCATGTATGTCGCTATCCCGCAGCCGACGAACGCCAAAGCGCAAATCGGCACGCGTTGCGACCAGGACGAGGTGTTGTATCCATAGGGAGGCGACGCAATGTCGTCGCTGCCAATGCTAATCGCTTGGCTGGGCAGCGCTTCAGACATCGGCGGGCTCGGGCTGTTGCAGGCCGTTTTCTTCGTACCACCGGTTCGTATCCTCCATTAGGCGCCGCGCGATTTGAGGTAACGTGGCACGAAGCGAATGCCGAGGTGACCATGAAAGTTGAGTCTGCGCCTTCGTAATGTCGATCCGGTAATCTTGATCGGCCAAATCAATCATCCACGGCTGTATGAAGTCGTCGTTATTGGGCAATTCCTGTTTCAGCTTGGCCCCAAATTTGGCGATGCGTTTTGGAATGCGGATCGATGGCCACTCCTTGCCGTGGAGGAGTTCTCCTATCCGGTCCTGCAGTTCTTCGTAGCTCATCACGTCCGGTTCGCCGATGAGAAATGTCTCGAATCCGGATAATTGCCCCCGGCGTTCAATCACTTTCTCGATGCACGACACGACGTCATCGAGATGGACCATGGACTGGCCGTGATCGTCGTCGCCAGGGAAGAAATAGCTCTCCAATTCTTTCTCGTAAATCCTCTTCATCTGTTGCGCGATCGGTACCGCGCGGCCCCACTCTGTGTAAACCCCCGCGATACGTAGAATGACGGCTGGGATTTTGCCGCGCTCCCTTGCTATTAGTTCTTCGGTCTTCAACTTGGACTGCGGGTACTGCCATTCGGCTTGCAATGGCGACGATTCAGTGATAGGTCGGCCATCCTGGGAGGGCTGCATCACCAGCAACGTACTCGAGAAGACGAACTGCTCGACCTCGAAATTTTGCAACTCGCGCAGCACGCGCCGGGTTCCCTTCACGGTCAGTTCTTCGTAGAGCGGGCTATCCTCGCCCGCGAAGTCGTAGTAGGCGGCCAGGTGGATGAAACTCGCAATACGCCCGCCGTGCCGTTGCCGCAACTGCCGAAAGGCCTCCCCCACGGCGGCATCTTTGGTTAGATCGCAGGTAATGTGGTCGTGAATCTCGCCGAGTTCAGTGGTTTCATCGTTGTCAAAGCCGACAACATCATATTTCTCGTGCAAAGCTCGGACCAAAGCTGAGCCGATCAGCCCATCACTGCCCGTAATGACAACTACAGGGCGGTCGCCGGATCTGTCCGCGCCGGTCACACCGGTGAGATCTCCTACAGGCGCCGGCTGTTACACAAGCCGAAGTTCCCTAGGGGCGCGTACTCGTCTTCTCGCCCGCCGAGCGCTCGTTGCGAGCGGGCGGTTCGTAAGTTCCAGGCGTGGAACGAAAGGAAATGGCGATACGATTCCAGCCATTGATGGCTACGATCGCCATGGTGAGATTGGCCAATTCGTCTTGCGAAAACTGCTCGCGCACGCTCGCATACGTCTCGTCAGGAACATGGCTCTCGGAAACCAGAGTGACGCTCTCGGTCCACTCCAGTGCGGCGCGTTCGCGTGCGCTGAAGAACGGCGTTTCGCGCCACGCATTCAGAGCGTAGAGACGCTGTTCGCTCTCGCCGTCCGCGCGGGCGTCCTTCGTGTGCATGTCGATGCAGTAGGCGCAGCCGTTGATCTGCGACGCGCGGGTCTTGATCAGGTGCAGCAAAGGGGCCTCTAACCCGGAGCGCCGTACGTAACTCTCCAAGCCCATCATGGCCTTCAGTGCGCCGGCTTGAGCAGGCGAAGAAAGATCGATTCTCGGTTCCATCTCTCACTCCTTAGTACGTCAGGAAGCGCGCCAGTGCCGGCCGATCGGCGGAGCTTAACGTGCGCCGATGCGCGCCGCGAAGGCCTCGTGCGCTCCCGGCGCCTGCTCTTCGTACCAGGCGATAAAGTCTTCCGAAACCTTCTCCATATTGAGGAAATAGCGACGGTCCTTGTTACGCTCGCGCATCGCCCCCAAGATAGGCCGCAGGCGCTCGTAGGCAAAAAGCAACTCGCGCCCGCTCTCGAAGAACACCGCCTTGCCGAGCACGCCGGTCGCCACAAAAGAGGCCGTCATCTCCCAGTAAGACGTCACCATTCGGTACGACTCGTTCTCGACGGAACCGGGCGGGCAGAGCTTGTCAAAATCAGCCAACGTCTTGGGCTTGAAGTCTTTCGCATACCAGCGGCGGGCGTCGCGCATTCGTTCTTCGCGGCGTATCTCGTACAGCCGCAGCATTAAATTCACGTCGTCGTAGGTAGCACAGGCGGAGGGCATGACCTCCAGAATAGCCCAATCAACCAAAGCGCGGAGAGCGTGAGGGACCGGCGCTCAGGAACCGCCGTTCACGTCCAAAACCGGCTTGATGTCAACGATCGGAGTACCGTCGATCGCCTCCAATGCAAGCACTTCAATCCTGCCTTTTTCGTCGATCGAGAGAACCTGAGCGCGATGCAGTCCGACCGGGTTGGGCCGGTCTGGGGAACGCGTCGCGAAGACGCCCATCTCGGGGTCCTGGAGACGCCCCCGAGGATGAACCTTGAGCACGCCGCGGCGGGATTCGTGCAGCCAAGTGAGAATCCAAATCTCCTGTCCCGGCTGGATCCCGTCCAGTCCCTCAAGCACGGCTGGATCAATTTCCAAACGTGCCGACGGCGCCCCTTCCCATGCCTGGCGGGGCGCGCCCTCGCGCCGCTTCAAAGCAGACCGCACATAGCCGATCGGCGAGATCTCGAAGTTCTCCGTGTCTGAACTCAAGAACGAATGTTATCAGCGATGGATGATGGGGTACGCGCTCCCAGGCCCGGCCCATCGCCTTGGGAAGGGACTTCCGAAGAA
>CAMPKL010000213.1 GCA_946887065.1 uncultured Bryobacterales bacterium | reverse complement strand
TCGAAGAGAACAATCGTCTGATGCGCCTGATGGAAGAGGAGCAGCAGGAGATCCTGCGCATCCTCCGCCAGATGACGCAGGCTCTACGTGAACGCCGCGACGAGATCCGCAGTGCGATGATCGCCCTGGCCGAGTTGGAATGGGTTTTCGCACGAGGACATTTCGCCCAGGAGTTCCGCTGTTGTATCCCCCGCTTCAGCAACGACGCGGCCCCGCGGGTCAAGCTCCGCTGGGCGCGGCATCCTTTGCTCGAAGACGTCCTCAAGCGGCAAGGCGTCAAGGCGGTACCGCTCGACCTCGATTTATCGGAACAACGCCGCACGCTCGTTATAAGCGGACCCAATGCCGGCGGCAAGACCGTCGCGCTCAAGACGGTCGGCCTGCTCGCCGTGATGGCGCAGTTCGGCATCCCGGTTCCCGCCGACGAAGCGGAGTTTCCTTGGTTCACGCGCATCGTCGCCGATATCGGCGACCTACAGTCGATCGAGGCCAGCCTCAGCACATTCTCGGCCCACATCGAAAACCTCAAGCGCACCATGGCCGAAGCGACTAGCGGATCGCTGGTCATTGTCGACGAAATCGGCGCCGCCACCGACCCGCAAGAAGGCGGAGCATTCGCTATCGCGGTCGTCGAGCATTTGCTCCATGCCGGGGCCTTCACCCTCGCCTCCACGCACCTTCCGCGCCTCAAAATTTGGGGCGCCAATCAGCCCGGAGTCGTCAGCGCCGCCATGGGCTTTGACCCGGCAACGCTATCGCCGACGCATCGCCTCGTGGTCGGCCTTCCCGGCCAGTCCGCCGGCTTGGCCATGGCCCAGCGCCTCGGCGTTCCCGAGCCCATCATTGAACGCGCCCGCCAAGCGCTTGCCGACCAGGAACAAGAAACCGCGAAATTCCTCGACAGCCTCCACGCCAAGGTCGCCGAAGCCGAAGACCGCGAAAGAAAAGTCGCCCTGGCCGAGAAACGCCTTGCCGAACGCGAAAAGGCAGTCGATCAGTCCGCTTCCGAGATGGAAGCCAAGATCAAAGGCGAAATGGAACGCCGTTTTCACGGCGCCCTGCGCCGCGCCGAGGCCGCTAACCGCCAGGCGCTCGACGAAGCCCTGGAGGCGATGAAGACCCGCGCCGGATCCCGCCGCGGCGTCGCCCAATCGGAAGCTTCAGCGGCTCGCGTTCACCGCGAAGCCCAGCAAACCTTCACCGCCGCACTCAACGAAACCCTCGGCGTCGAACCCGAACAGCAACCGGCAGCGCAGTTCGTCATCGAGCCCGGCATTGAGGTCAAGCTGTCTTCGTTCGGAACCCGCGGCCGTGTCTTGCGCCAGGTCGGCGACCAAGCTTGGGAAGTCCAAGTGGGACAACTCAAGATGCGCGTTGCACAGACCGACATCACGCCCTGCGAAGAACAGCCTGCATCGCAGTCACGGCTGCCGCCCGGCGTGACCTATTCGTCCGAGATTAAATCGAGAGCATCGCTCAGCGAAATTAACGTCATCGGGCAGACGGTCGACGAAGCTTCCGACGCAGTCGACAAATTTCTCGATGAGGCAGTGCTGGCGGAGGTCGAACGCCTACGGGTGGTCCACGGTTTCGGTACGGATGCCCTGAGAAAGGCTCTCTGGAAAATGTTCGCCGGTCATGTTCACGTTGAGAAGTACTATCAGGCCGAGCAGCAAGAGGGCGGCGCTGGAGCGACCATCGTCGAGGTGCGCGTCTAGCTGAACCTGTAGGATAGTGAAATGCCGCGCTGGATGCGCCTGATGGTCGGAGCCGCGCTGGCGGCAGCTGCTTGCGCCGGCGCCAGCCTGTCGGTCGACAATCCGTCCGGCAGCGTGGAAGTCGTTGTGACGACGGCTAATCGCTTGTCCGTCGACGGGCGAAGCGCGGAATCGTTCGTAGCCGACCGCGACATCGAAATCGTACGCATCCGCGACGACGTCAGCCTGCGTGTCCGTCCGCGAGAGTCTCCCCTCGACTTAATCGTTCAACTTCCGCTCGGATTCGCGCTCGACGCCAGCACGCGGGATGGAGCCATTTCCGTACGGGGAATGGTGCATCTGGCGCACCTGGAGACGGATACGGGCGCGATTCGACTGCAGATTCCGTTGCGCGGCACCAAAATGACGCTGGATGCGGAGGTCCCGCCTCCCGGTTTCACGACTCCTGACAAGCGTCTGTTTCGCGCCGCCAATATTGACCTTGCCGAAGGCAGGACGCTGTGGCGGCTCCGTGATCGTTGGCCGGAAGATTCCGTCGCTTACGGCGACTACCGCATCAAGGCGCGCGCCCCGCGCGCAGTCGAGATCACTGAGTTCGAACCGCCCCCAGGTTGGCCGATCCGGTTTCATTGGGAAGCCGCAACGGAACTGGAACGACTAACGGCGCCGGCGTCTCGTCCGCTAGGTTCCGTGCCCGCTGCCGGTTTTTCCGACGCGGACGGCTCCGTCGGCGACGTCGTTTTTCGATCCGACGTTCGCATGGTCAATCTTGCGCTGGCCGTCAGCGACCGCCAAGGCAATCCAGCGGCCAATTTGTCCGCCGACCGCTTTCATGTCTTCGAGAACGGCGTCGAACAAAAGATCGCCACTCTCCAGGCAGGAGACGCGGCCTTCAACCTCGTGGTGTTGCTCGATATGAGCGGCAGCGCCGCTCCCGATCTCAAACACATGCGCGCCGCTGCTCGCCGTTTCGTGGATATGGCCAGACCCGGCGACCGGGTTGCGATCTACGCGTTAACCCAGGCGATGTTCCAAGTCGTTTCGCCCCTCTCGGCCGACAAACAGGCTCTTTTGCGCGCGGTCGATAACCTGCCCGCGATTGCCGGAGCATCGCCGCTGTACGACATCATTACCCTCGCTTACGCTCAAGAACTCCGCCGGCTTCCGGACGAGCGCAACGCTCTGATTGTGATCTCGGATGGACTAGACAACCAGGTGACCGGGCAAGAGACCCCGTCATCGATAAAGTTCAAGAACCTGAAACGCGCCGCCGAGGAAATGCACGCCATCATCTACCCCGTCTTCCTGCTCTCCGGACAACGATTCAAACAGGGCTGGTCCGATAGCGCCCGGGACCGCATGGAGGACCTAGCGCGCGCCTCCGGCGGTCGCTTGTTCCCAGCCCGCGACATTTCCGATCTCGACCCCGTTTTCCCGCTGATTGAAGCCGACCTGCGCAGCGTCTACAGCCTTGGCTATTATCCCGACAACCAAAACTTCGATGGCTCTTGGCGGGCTGTTGAAGTCTCGGTGGACGAACCGGACGTCACCGTTCGAGCCCGGCCGGGTTACTACGCCAACTGAACCGCGAGACACTGAATTTATGACACGACTGTTCGCGCTGGCGCTGTCCGCCGCCGCCCTTGCTGCGGCGCAGGGTCTGGACTCCCTCAGCGGCTGGCAATTTTACCGGGAGATCTCCGCCGGCCCGAACACAGGCATCGCGGCTCTAACGCTGGACGCCGAGATTCTGGCGAACGCCCGCGAAGACGCCGCCGACTTGCGTATCTTTGATGCCGCCGGGAAAGAAGTCCCCTACGACTTGCGCGTCCTGCTCGGTGAGCGAAACGCCGAATCTTATCAGTCCGTTGAAGTCAACCGCGGCGTGGTAGGCGATGCCGCCGAGATCATCCTGGACCTTGGCGAGGCCCCAGGCGAACACAACCAAGTCCAAGTCGACACGCAAGGCGCGCAATTCCGGCGGCAAGTCGCCGTATTCGGCAGCGACGATGCAGAGCAGTGGACTCCGCTCACTGAGCGCGGGCTGATCTTACGGCTCACGGGAAACGGCAAAACGGCATCAGTCAATCGCGTACCTTATTCACCGAGCGAGCACCGATATGTGCGCATCACGATCGCCCGTGACCAACAAGCGGACCCCGAGCCTCCGGTCATCGAATCCGCGGAAATACAGCGAGCGACCGTTGTCCCTGGAGTGGAACAGACCGTACCTGCTGAGTCCGCGACGCGAGAAACGATCGTCCAAGGCGAACTCTCCGCATCGCGCTACACAATCGATCTGCCCGGACGCCTTCCCATACATGGCCTTCGGTTCAGGACTCCTGTCAGCTCCTTCGCGCGGACCTACCAACTCTTAGCGGTAATGAGCGACGACATCGCTCCCTTTCCGCTTTCTATCGGCCCACTCAGACGCCGCGAAGGCGACCCATCCGACGTGATTACGCTTCGTTTCCAGGAAGGGTTGGCCCAGCAGTTGCTGTTGACGGTCGCCGACGGCAGCGAGGCCCCTCTCGAGATCCTTGAGCCGGCTGTCCTGATCGCCTCCCGGCAACTTGTCTTGGATCTTGGCGACGTAACCGCCCAACCTCTCCGGCTCTACTACGGAAACCCTGCTGCTTCCGCGCCGGACTACGGCCCGAGGGCCGAACTGCCCGACACGCTCGATGAATCCGTCCCGCTCTTGCAGCTGGGACCCCAACAGTTAAACCCGGCCTACGAGGCGCCCGAACCGCATCTATCCGAACAGGCGCCGTGGCTGATCTATGTCATAACGGGAGCGGCCAGTCTTGCGCTGTTGGCCATCTTGCGTAGCCTGGTGTTCGACTCCGGCTCCTAAGGCAAAGGCTTACGTCTCTTCGTCGAACTCTTCTTCCTCTTCGCGCCTGCGGTCGCGGTAGCGGCGGATCGCTTCCTTGCTGACGGTGGTCGCCGACCACAGAAAAGCGCCCGCAATCGCGCCCGACGCCGCCCCGAGCAAGGCGCCGAAGACTGCCCCGGCCGCGGCGCCGGCGCCCACGGCTCGCGTGCCCTGACGAATCGTCGCGGGACGCGGTCTATATTCTTCGAGGTATCCCATCGGGCCTCATCATCGCATACGGCCCTGGCAGAGGAGTTATGCTGTCGGGAGCCATGCTGAATCGCCGCCATTTTCTCGCCGCCGCCTTCGTGGCGGCTCTGACTTCCTGCAATCGTTCCGACGGCCGCAAGATCATCGGGGTTGTGCCCAAAGGCGCAAGCCATTTGTTCTGGCAGACGATCCATGCCGGAGCGCTCAAGGGCGCGAGCGAGGCCGATTTCGAGGTGTTGTGGCAGGCGCCGCAAATGGAAATCGATTCCAGCCGCCAAATCGCCATCGTCGAAAATCTGATCTCGCGCCAAGTCGACGGGATCTTGTTGGCGCCCGTTGACGATGAGTCCCTCGTGCTGCCGGTGGAGCGGGCCGCCGCCCAGGGAATTCCCGTGGCCATTTTTGATTCCGCGATCAACACCGACAAGATCATCAGTTACGTGGCCACCGACAACTACGAGGCCGGCAGGATGGCCGCCCGCCGCATGGGCGAGATTCTAGGCGGTCAGGGCAAGGTCGGCATCATCGGCTTCCGTCCCGGGTCGGCATCGACCGTGCAGCGCGAAGACGGCTTCCAAGAAGCGCTCAAAGAATTTCCGGGCATCGAGATGGTGGGCCTGCGCTACAACGAGTCCGATCGCGCCAAGGCCATGGCCGAGGCTGAAAACCTGATGACGGCCCACCCCGATCTCGCGGGTCTTTTCGCCGACAACGAATCCTCCACCGACGGCACCGTACGCGCCGTCAAGCAGCGCGGGGCTTCGAACCAAGTCAAAGTCGTCGGCTTTGATTCCTCTGAAGAACTCATCGCCGAACTCAAGGCCGGCACAATGGATTCGATCATCGTCCAAGACCCTTTCCGTATGGGCTACGAATGCATGAAGGCCATGGCCGATCACCTCGCCGGCCCCGAACCTGTGGCCAAGCTCGATTCGGGCTCCTACTTGGTGACGCGCGAGAACGTCGACGACGCTGACATTCAGGCCGTCGTCTTCCCGGCAATTGACGAATGGCTCAAGGGCGCATGAGCGGCTCCTTCGAGCGGGCGATCGCAGCAATTGACGCGCTCAACGCGCAGGACCCGCGTCCCTACGGACCTGGCCGCACGTTTGAATCGGCCTATTCCGAGCGCATGACGAGCTGGCTCAATCGCTTCGAACCCGGGGCTTCGGAAGCCTTGCGCCTGGCGGCCCGGGCTCAGCACATCACCCGTTGGCGTATTCCGCGCGGGGACTACCCGATGGATCGTGCCGGCTACAAGCGCTGGCGCACGGACTTGGCCGCCATGCATGCCCAGACGGCAGGCGAAGTCCTTCGCGACTGCGGGTACAACGAAGAGACAGTAGAGCGCGTCGAGTCGCTGCTCAAGAAAAAGAACCTCAAGACCGACCCCGAGTGCCAAACCCTCGAAGACGTGATTTGCTTGGTCTTCTTGGAAACTTATCTAGCCGATTTCGCCGCCCAGCACGACGAAGCAAAGCTGATCCGCATCCTGCAACGCACCTGGGTCAAGATGTCCGACCGCGGACATCAGGCCGCCCTGGCATTGCCCCTGCCGCCCGACCTCTCGAAGCTCATCAAAAAAGCCCTGGCGGGTTGACCGCTTCGCGCCAAGCCCACGCCCCTCCCTCAATGCGCACCGCCAAGCGGAAAGAGGAGACGAAAGAGAGAGGGCAGCGAAAGACGAAAGAGCGGAAAACCGGGGACGGTTGTCCCCTCTTCGACTGCCGTATCGTGATCCCATCACGGTATGGCGGAAT
>CAMPKL010000212.1 GCA_946887065.1 uncultured Bryobacterales bacterium | reverse complement strand
GCCGTTGTGGGTATCGCCATCGTTCATGGCGATGGTAGCGTTCATGCCGTCGCCGGACCAGACTTGCACGAAACGTACGCCGCGTTCGACAAGCCTGCGGGCGAGCAGACAGCGGCTGCCGAAATCGCCCGCGACGGGGTCGTCGATGCCGTAGAGCTTCTTGGTGGCCTCGGACTCGCTGCTGATATCGGTGGCCTCGGGGGCTGCCATCTGCATACGGAAGGCGAGTTCGTAGGACTCGATGCGGGCGCTGAGTTCAGAGTCCTGGTTACGGGCGCTGAGGTGTTCGTCGTTGAGCTTGCGCAACGTGTCGAGCATGTCGCGTTGCTGAGTCGAACTCATGTCTTTCGGCGGACTCAGATTCAGGATCGGGTTGTTGCCCGGGCGGAACGAGGTTCCCTGGTAAACGGCGGGAAGGAAGCCTTGGCCGTAGACCGCGGGACCGGAGCGTACGCCGGCCTGGAGCAAGACGACGAAGCCGGGGAGATTCTCGTTCTCTGAGCCGAGACCGTACAGCGTCCATGCGCCGAGGGATGGGCGTCCGATGCGCGGCCAACCGTTGTTGATCAGGAATTGCGCCTGCGAATGAGTGAAGCCTTCGTGGTAACAGGAACGGATAACGGCGAGATCATCCGCGCATGGAGCCGTGTGCGGAAACAGGTCGGATACTTCGAGACCGGACTGTCCATAGCGTTGGAATTTGCGCGGCGACCCAAGGACGAGGGTGTCTTGGAATTGGCCGTTCTGAAAATCTTCATTGCCGAAGCTTGCCGGGGGATGCTGGCCATGCAGCTTGTTCAACAGCGGCTTGGGGTCGAAGGTGTCCACTTGACTCGGACCGCCCTGCATGAACAGGTGAATCACGCGCTTGGCGGTAGCCGGCCAAGGCGGACTCTTAGGCGCCAACGGATTTGCGGTTTGAGCGATACCGTTGCGCTGAAACAGGTCGAGCGCGGCAAGCCAGCCGAGACCGAGGCCGGACGCCTTAAGAAAGTCGCGACGTGAGTCTCTAGTCCACATAGACGAACTCATTCATGTTGAAAATCAATAGACAGAGGCGTTCAAGCGAGTTGCGAGCCAGGTAGTCGAGCGCCGTGGCGCGCTCGGCGTCGGTGGGCGGACGACCGAGGGCGAATAGCCACGCGGTCTCGACGTATGCCGCCGGATCAGCATTAACGGATTCCCGGAGGCGTGAAGCGAACGCTGCGGCTTGATTGTTGGCGAAGTCGCTGTTCATTAGAGCCAGCGCTTGCGGGGCGACGGTGGACGTCTCACGGCGGGCGCAACTGGTTGCCGTGTCGGGGGCGTCGAATATCTGCAACATGGGCACGGTCAGCGAGCGTTTCATCTGCAGGTACACGCTGCGGCGCGCGTGTTCGGCAGGGTCGGGATTGGCCGGCCACAGTCGCGGCATGCGCGCGGCCAGTATCTCCTCCGGCGTCAGCGGAAGGATGACGCCGACGCCGCCCATCTTGAGATTGAGTTCGCCGGAAACCGCGAGCATGCTGTCGCGCAGGACATCGGCGTCCATGCGTCGACGGTTCATCCGGGACAGGTAGAAGTTATCCGGGTCGCGTTCGATGGCCTTGGCGTCGGCGACGCTGGATGCTTGATATGTGCCGGAGAGCATGATCAAGCGATGCATTTGCTTGATGCTCCAACCGCTCTCGGCAAACTCCACGGCAAGCCAATCGAGGAGTTCCGGATGAGTCGGCGCGTCGCCTTGGCGTCCGAAGTCATTGGGCGTGCGGACGAGGCCGAAGCCGAAGTGTCCTTGCCAGATGCGGTTGACCATGACGCGCGAAACGAGCGGCTGGTCAGGCGAGGTCAACCATTGAGCCAATGCTTTACGCCGTTGCGGGACGAATAGGAAGTCGGTGGGCTCATCGATCGGCGGTCCTGGATTGAGCGCGGCGATGAAGCCGGGCTCGACCTTTTCCCCTTTGTTTTTGAAGTCGCCGCGGACAAGGATGTGCGTGTCGGGCACGACTTCTTCGTGGGCCAGAACCTTAGCAGCCGGATAAGGATCAGGGGCTTGCAGAAAGGCCTCGCCAAGACGCTGCAGAAGATCCGCACGATCTTCTTCGGACATCTCCGTTTGACCGGAGCCGCCGCGTCGGCGGGAACCGCGGGCCATGCGTTTGAGAATGTTGGCTTGTTCGAGCAGAGGGAAGTTGCGGCTGTTGCTCTGAACATCGAACAGACTCACAAGCGGAATTTCGCGTTCGACGCTGCCTGCAAAGAGCGCCGTCATACGGTAGTAATCGCGCTGGCTGATTGGGTCGAACTTGTGGTCGTGGCAACGTGCACAACCAACTGTTAGACCGAGAAAAGCGGCCCCGACGGTGTCGACTGCATCGGCCTGCCACTCGGCTCTGAATTGGTCGCCGTAGAAGGTGTATTCGAGGGGAAACGAGCCGATCGTAAACAGACTCGTGCCGATGCGGCGATGGACGTTCTCTTCCTTTTCTTTGGGTAAGTCGTCGGTGCCCTCGAGGTCCATGTTGGTGGACCAAAGCTCGTCGGCGGCGATCTGCTCTTGAATGAATGTGTCGTAGGGTTTGTCGTCGTTGAAAGACTCAATGACCCAGTCGCGATAGCGCCAGGCGGTAGTGAAGAAATGGTCCGTCTCAAAGCCGGAGGTGTCCGCGTAGCGAACGAGGTCAAGCCAGTAGCGGCCCCAACGCTCGCCGTAGCGGGGCGAATCGAGGAGTTTGTCGACTAACTTCTGGTAGGCATGCGGCGATTTGTCGTTTACGAAGGCTTCGACTTCTTCCGGAGTGGGCGGCAGCCCATGCAGGTCCATGTAGACACGGCGGGCAAGCGTGCGGGGATCGGCGCGCGAAGCCTGTTGCAGCCCTTGCTCGTCGAGCTTGGCGAGAACGAACGAATCGATGGGATTGGCCGCCCGGGGAGGCACAGGCGGCCGCGCCGGCTTTTCAAAGGACCACCAGGATGGAGCGACCTGGGAACTAGCGGCTCCGACTTCCCAGCGAGCGCCCGCATTGATCCAATCGCGTAGGACAACGATCTCAGAAGAAGATAAGGCAGCGTTGCCGGGCGGCATCTGGAGGGCGCCGTCGCGTCGAACGGCCTGATAGAGCAGGCTGGCTTCGGCGTTACCCGGTACGATCGCGGGGCCTCGTGTTCCCCCTTGCAGCGCCGTCGTCTGGTCGCGAAGGTCGAGGCCCGACATTTGCGTTTGGCCGTGGCAAGCGAAACATTTCGTCTGGAGAAGAGCGCGCGCTAGTTGGTCAACGGACTCAGATTGGCCGAACACGGGTGTGAGGAACCCGCTTAGGCACAATAAGAACCCCAAACAACTGAACGCATGATGCATCCGCTCTCTTGATGCAGGCAGCATAACCGCGGCTTCATCATAGGAGGGCGTCGGAGCCGATGCAAGCAGGGTTCGTACGGAATAAGCAGGGGAATAAGGAGAGAAAATGGTCGGGCCGCCGAGATTTGAACTCGGGGCCTCTTCCACCCCAAGGAAGCGCGCTACCAGGCTGCGCTACGGCCCGACTGTTTCACTATTGTAGCGTGAAGTTGCAACCAAAAAGGGCGCCCGTCGCCGGGCGCCCTGGGTTATGCGATCGCTTGCGCGCCCGGTTAGAAGTTGAACTTCAGCGCGAACTGGTTAATCCGCATGTCACGCGCGCTGGTGATCCTGCCGTACTGCGGCGAGTTCAAGCTCGTGCTTGGAGGGTTCCAGTTCGGGTGGTTGGTTGCGTTGTAGGACTCGAACTTGAACTCCACGCCCATCGCTTCGTTGATGCGGAAGTTCTTCGTTGCAGAGAAGTCCATGTTGGCGTAGCCCGGTCCGATCAGGTCGTTGCGGGTCGAGTTGCCGTAACGGTAAGAGAAGGTCGGATCCGCGGTTTCGCCAGGAAGGAAGCCGCCACAGGAGTAGGAGTTCTGAAGCCCGTTGGAGCCCTTGCTCCAGAAGGATTCAGCCGTTCCGGCTCCTTCATTCGGGTTAACGCCTGTTGCATCGGGCATGCTTTCGCTGGCGCCGAAGGTCGGATTGCCAGGGCAGGTGCCGTGGTTGCGAGGCGTACCGGTCGAGAAGGTCAGGATGGTGCCGACCTGCCAGCCGCCCGCGAGGGCTTCAAGCACACCGTTATCGAAACGGAGAGGCAGATCATATAGGATTGACCCGGTCAAGCGGTGAGCGGTATGGAACTGCGATAAACCGCGCTCGATGCTGAAGTCATACGCAGCTCGCGGGAACAGGTTGTCGCCGCCGTTGGTGCGGATGGCCGAAGAGTCGTCGATCGACTTGGCCCAGGTGTAACCAACCAAGTACGTCAGGCCGTTGGCGTTGCGTTGGAGCAACTTGACGCCCAGAGCATTGTAGTTGGAGTTGCCCAGACTCGAGATCGTCTGGATCGTGCCGTACGCGGCATCGCCCCAGGGGCGACGGGCAGCTTCGCTGGAGATGTCTCCCGGCCCGGCGCGCAGCAGGGGCTGGTTCCAACCGTGCATCTTTTGCAGGTTGTGGCCCACGCTGCCCATGTAACCGACTTCGAGCAACATCGTGTCGGTGACCTGACGTTGCAGATTCAACACCCACTGTTGGACGTTCGGAGTCGAACGGCCGGGGTCGTTGCCGAAGGTGTAGAGGCCGTTGAAGCAGGCCCCGTCCCAATTCGAGCAGGCGCCCGGGGTCTTGTTGGCCCAGGGTCCGTTCTCGAAGTTGACGGTCGGGATCTCGTCGAAGCTGCGAGCGGTGTCGCGAGCGCCGAAGTTGCGGCCCATGTCGAACACGGGGTTCGCCGTGTCTTGGGCGTAGAACATGCCGTAGCCGGCGCGAACCGTCGTCTTGGCGTCCGGCGCCCAGGAAAGGCCCAGGCGAGGCGCGAAGTCGTTGGTGTCCCAACGTACCAAGCGGCGGCTGTAGAGCAGGTCATCGCTGACCGCGACCGGTACGACGTCGGCCAAGTGGAAGGCCAGACCTTCAAACGGATCGTCGCTGATGCCTTCCGGCCGAACGAGAATCGGCGTCGGGCAGCTCTCGTCGATACCCGTGTCGTCGATTCCCAAGCACTGGAAGGCCACGTTCTGGTAACCCGAGTGCTTGTCGTGCCACGGCGGGGTGTTCTCATACCGCAGACCAATGTTCATGGTCAGTTTCGGCGTGATCTTCCAGGTGTCTTCGAGGTAGAACAACATCATCGGCTTGCGGCGGAACTGAACGTTCGGGAGACCGCCCGCGCGGCTCGCTTCATTCATCCAGCCGGTCATGAAGCCGGCGAAACCGTTGCCCGTAGCGCCGCGAGTGATGTCGGTTTCCGGGTTGGCGGTCTGCACGTTGCTGGCGTTGAACTCGCCGCGAGCGAATTGATTGCCGATTTGGGCGTAACGAGACTCGGAGAGGTCGACGCCGAACTTAAAGGTGTGGTTGCCGCGGATCCAGCTCGTGTTGTTGACGATCTGGTAGTTGCGGTTGTTGTTGATGAACGGGCCTTCGGTCGACTCTCCCCAACCGGAAAAGTCGTTGTTGCCGCCGACGTTGACGCGAGGCGTGCCCGTCGCTTGAGGCGCCGGAATCGGCATGCCGGGGATGCCCAGCTCGGCCGAGACGTCGCGGATGCCGTTGAACTTGGTCAGCTTGTCGTTGTCGAACAGGCTGACGCCCAAACGCAACTCGTTGACCAAGGTAGGCGAGAAGGTACGCGTGTTCGATACCACGTGCTGTTGCACGTCGGTGGTGATGCGCGCGTCGTCGATGGGGAATGTACCGGCATTGAGCACGGTCTCACCGCCCCAGCTGTAGCGGTAAAACCACTGCGAGCTGTCGTTCTCGACGAAGTCGCCGCGCGAGGTCCACTGATCCCAATCGGTGGTATCAGGTGAATTGCGTTGGAAGTTGATGCCTCCATCGACGGGTGTCGGAAGGGTGGGCTCGGGATAGAATTCCAACAGCTTCTGGGCGACGGGGCTCAGCCGGTTGGCAGGAATCATGTTGTTGGCGAACTGCGTGGCCGTGAATTCGCCCGGCGAGACTTCCATGAAGCTGGTCGGATCGAAGATGTCGCCGCGCGAATCCGTGAAGTCGCCGTTGCGCATCGAGAGCGGAGCCACGGTCGCCTGACCGAAGCCTTGGACGCTTTGACGCAGACCTTCGTAGTTGGCCATGAAGAACACTCGGTTCTTAACGACCGGACCGGTCACGGCGAAACCGAACTGGTTGCGGCGGAACGGAGGACGATCGGTTCGGCCCCAGCTGTTCGCTTGGATCTTGTCGTTGCGCAGGAATTCGTAAACCGTACCGTGGAACTCGTTGGTTCCCGACTTGGTTGTTACGATGACCTGTGAAGCGGCCTTGCCGTACTCGGCGGAATAGACGCCGGTCTGAACCTTGAACTCCTGCAATGCATCGACTGAAGGCCGAATGATGAAGGTGTTGAAGTTCGGGTCGGTGTTCTCGACGCCGTCGAGCGTGTAGCGGTTGAACTGCTGGCGCTGACCGGCGATCGAAATCGACTGGTTGGCGCGCTCGCCGCCTTGGCGTGAGTCGGCCTGGCCGCCTGACTGCATCTCGGCTGAGACGTTCGGGCTGAGCTTCACCAAGTTCAGATAGTTGC
>CAMPKL010000211.1 GCA_946887065.1 uncultured Bryobacterales bacterium | reverse complement strand
ATGACTGTGCTTTCGGCGACGACCGGCCGCGAGGCGATCCGGCTACTCGACGAAACGCCGGCCCTTTCGCTGGTCCTGATGGACATCATGATGCCCGAGATGGATGGATATGAGACGATGCAGGCCATCCGGAACAATTCGATCTATAGGCGGCTGCCCATCGTCGCATTGACCGCAAAAGCAATGAGAGGCGATCGGGAAAAATGCCTGAAGGCGGGCGCTTCCGACTATCTGGCGAAGCCTGTGAACATGGACCAGCTCTCGTCCGTTCTGCGGACGTGGCTACATCGCTAGTGCGGATTTGGAACTAGGAGGACTTCTAAAGAGGTGTCTTTCAATCAGAAGGTGAATATCCTGATGGTCGACGACCAGCCGGCAAAGTTGCTGAGCTACGAGGCCATTTTGTATGAGCTGGGCGAGAACCTGATACGGGCCGCATCGGCGAAAGAGGCGTTGGATTACCTTCTCAAGAACGACGTTGCCGTCTTGCTTTCCGATGTAAACATGCCCGATTTGGATGGCTTTGAGCTGGTGGACTTGATTCGGAGCCACCCGCGCTTCGAGCATGTCTCCGTGATCTTCGTCTCCGGCGTCCATTTGACCGCGGTCGATCGCCTGAAGGGCTACCAGCATGGCGCGGTCGACTACATTACGGTCCCGCTCATCCCTGAGATCCTGCGCGCCAAGGTTCGAGTTTTCGTGGATCTCTACCGTAAGACGAAGGACCTCGAAAATGTGAACGTCCGTCTGGAAGAGCGTGTACGCGAACGGACCGGCGCTCTGGCAGCAAGTGAAGAGCGTTTTCGACTGGCGACCGAGGCGATGAGCGGAGGCCTCTACGACTGGAACGTCCAAGGCGACGACTGGTGGACGTCCATCGGCCTAGCTTCGCTCGTCGGGTTCGACGACGGCCTGGAGCCCACGAACGGTTCGAAGGCTTGGTGGAATCAACGGATCCATCCCGATGACTTGCAACGCGGGTGGAAGGAGGCGCAGGACACCCTGCTAACGGAGATTCCTGCGTTTGACGTGCAATACCGCGTCAAGCACCGGCTGGATCGGTGGGTGTGGGTTTGGGACCGGGGCCGGATCGTTCGCGACGCAGAGGGCGTAGCTGTTCGTGTCGTCGGTCACTTGACGGACGTTAGCGCCCAAAAGCATGCCGAGGAGGCGCTTCAATTAGCGCATCAGAGAAAGGACGAGTTCATCGCCACGCTTTCGCATGAGTTGCGCAATCCGTTGGCTCCGATTCGAAACGCTTTGTACGTGTGGCGCCTGAACTGTGCGAACAACGTCACCAATGGCCGCGAGCTCGAAATCATCGAACGCCACGTCGATCAATTGCGGCGTCTGGTCGATGACCTTCTCGATATCACCAGGATCTCGAAGAACGTATTGACGTTGCGGCCCGAACGAATGAATTTGGCGGATGCCCTCAATGCGGCCGTCGAAGCGACTCAGCCGCTGCTGGACGAGCGGAGCCACCGTCTGTCCGTGAACGCGTCGGGAAGCCTGTGGGTGAATGGCGACCTTGCACGTCTGACACAGGTGGTGACGAATCTCCTCAATAACAGCGCCAAATACACTCCCAATGGAGGCCTGATCTCAGTCACGGCGGAAGCGCGAGGCGAGCGCGTGGCGTGCGTCAGCGTGAAGGATAACGGATGTGGGATCGAGCCGCGGGACCTGTCTCGCTTGTTTCAAATGTTCTATCGTTCCAGCGAGCCATCGCCCTATCTGAGTGACGGCTTGGGCGTGGGGCTGGCCTTAGCGGCCAAGATCATGGAGATGCACGGAGGCCGGATTGAGGCCAGGAGCGACGGCGCTAACGCTGGGAGCGAATTCATCGTCGAGCTGCCGCTGTTGTCCGAACCGATCGCGACGCGGCGGATTCAAGAGCCGGAGGACGAAGTTGCGCTCGACAACGGACGCGCTGTGCGGAAGATTCTGGTTGCCGACGATAGCCGGGATAACGCCTTGACCCTAGCGAGGTTCCTTGAGCTCAAAGGGTACGAAGTTCGTACCGCCTTCGACGGTTTGCAGGCCCTCGAGGTTGGAGCCGAATTTTTGCCCGATGCGGTGCTGCTCGATATCGGAATGCCCGTGTTGGACGGTTATGATGCCGCACGTCGGATGAGGAAGGAGACGTGGGGCCGGAGCGCACTTTTGATCTGCCAGTCTGGATGGACACAGGAGAAGGACCGGCTTCTATCGAAAGAGGTGGGGTTTGACGCACATCTCGGCAAGCCGCTCGATCTCAAGATGTTGACGAATCTACTAGGGGCGCCTCGCCGAACCCGCGCCGTGACCCCGTCCTGAGACTCGAATCGAAAAAACAGCGCCCCCGCTGACGGCGATCCCTGGGCTTCCAGCGTGGCTACCGTTCTCAGAGGATTGGCGCGAGTTGACCGTAGCGCCGACACTCTTCCCGCCGTCTTCACTTTCCGGCGCGGATCGTCTGGTCGAGTCGGCCCCGGTGCGCTTTACGCTCGCCATGCAGTTGTTCGACCGGAACAAGCTAGACTATTGCTACCGACTCGGTGATCATATGGCTGACGTCCTTCCAGGAGAGATTACGGTGCTCCTGGAGAAGCTGCGCGACGGCGACAGAGAGGCCGAATCCACGCTCCTTTCGCTCGTTTACCGCGAACTGCGCCGGATCGCTTCGCGCCGGCTGAGAGGTGAGCGTGCGGACCACACGTTGCAGACGACTGCTTTGGTCAACGAGGCCTACGTGCGGCTGTTCCGCAAATCGGAGATCGATTGGCACAGTAGGACCCATTTTTACGCTATCGCGGCGCGGACGATGCGTCGTGTCTTGGTGGACTACGCCCGTGCCCAAGGGGCCGCAAAGCGAGGCGGCGGCCCAATGGCGCTCCCGTTCGACGCGGGCTTAACCGTTAGCGCTGAACGCTGCGGACAGATTACGGAACTGGACGACGCCCTCAAGCTGCTGTCCGAGCAAGAAGAGCGAGTCGGCAAGGTCATTGAATTGCGTTTCTTCGCAGGGCTTTCTTTCGAAGAAGTCGCGGAAGCGCTTGGAATCTCCGTTAGAACGGCCAAGCGCGACTGGGAGTTTGGTCGCGCTTGGCTGCGATCTGAGCTAGAATCTCAAGCTTGAAATGCTGACTTCCGAGCGCTGGTTGCGAATTCGCGAACTATTCGCGATGGCGGCCGATTGCAGCCCCGAACAGCGCGCTGACGTCCTCTGCGGACAGTGCGGCGACGACGGCGAACTGCGCGCCGAGGTAGAAAAGCTCCTTCGCCAGCACGACCGCCCTGGAGGAATCCTCACCGACAGCAGTTGCGGAGATTGGCTCATCGATGCGGAGCCCGAATTGGACCTCCTGTGTGCTGGTGAAGTCGTTTCGGGCCGTTTCAAAGTGCGCCGGCTGGTCGGGCGCGGCGGAATGGGCGAGGTTTACGAGTGCGACGACCAGGAGTTGCAGCGTCGGGTCGCCCTCAAGGCCCTGGGACCTGCCGAGCGAAGCGGGCCCCGGAATACATCGTCCTTTAAGCGCGAAATTCAGCTCGCTCTTCGCGTTACTCATCCCAATGTATGCCGTGTCTTCGATATTGGGCGACACGATTCCGGATCGCGATCGATCGACTTCTTCACGATGGAACTCGTCGAGGGCGAGACTCTTGCCGACTATCTGCGGCGGCACGGTCCGCTTTCGCCGGAACAGGCTCGGCCGCTCATCCTGCAAATTGCGTCGGGCCTGGGAGCCTTGCATGACTGCGAAATCGTCCATAGAGATCTGAAGCCCAGCAATGTATTGCTGCAGCGCGTGGAAGCCGGCGTAACGCGAGTCGTCTTGACCGATTTCGGCATTGCGCGATTTATCGGCGACGGAACCGCTGCGGCAACGTTGCAGGCCCCCATCATGGGCACGCCGGACTATATGGCTCCGGAGCAACTCACGGGCAAGGCCGCGGGAGCGGCAACGGATCTATTTTCCTTCGGCATTCTGCTCTACGAGATGTTGACCGGGGCCAAGCCGTTCCCGGACGACAACCACCGGACGGCCCCACCGGTACAGCCCCGACTACACAACCCGGACATTCCGCGGCCTTGGAACCAGCTGATTCTCAATTGCCTCCAGACGGATATAACAGCGCGCCCGCAATCGGTCGACGCTGTTTTTCAGGCTCTGGAGACGACACGGACCAAGACCGGAGCCGTCCATACCGTAGCTGCCGCCAAGCCGGCTCGTCGGAAGCCCGCCCTGGCCGCAACATTTTTTTTGATCATCGCGGCACTCATCGGGGTTTCTTCGCGCTATCTAAAGCAGGGAACACCGCCGGGCATCGACCGACGCGTTGCAGTCATGCCGTTCGGTGTCGTCGGCAGCGACCCCGAGTTGCAGATGATGGCGGATGGGCTGACGGAAACGATTTCCAGCAGGTTATCGCAGTACGAAGGCCTCAACGAGCGTCTCGTGGTCGTGCCTGCCAGTGAAGTTCGCCGTTTGTCGGTCGACGCGGCGTCCAACGCTCGCGGCGTCCTGGGCGTGAATTATGTAGTCGAGGGGAGACTCGCCGCCCAGGATGGCCGTGCGCGGCTGACGTTGACCCTGATCGACGCGGAGCGTATGGTGCAACAAGATTCCGCCGTCATCGACGGGGAACTCATCAAAGTCCTCGATCTTGAGGACGGCGCCGTACGCCGCATTGCCACATTGCTCGATCTCCAGGCCCAACCCGGCCAACTCGAGAGCATCGCGGTCACCGCCCCCGGCGCCGACGAGTTCTATGTTCAAGGCAAAGGCTACCTCCAGCGCAGCGACGACGTCGACAGCTTGAATAACGCCGTCATGTTGTTCCAGAGGACGCTCTCGCTGAGCCCAAATCATGCCCGGGCCCGTGCAGACCTGGCGCAGGCGTACCTTTTCCTGTACGACCGTCAGAAAGATCCCAAGTTCGTGGAGCTTGCGGAGGATGCCTCGCAAGCCGCGCTCCGCCTTGACCCCAGCCTGCCCGAGGCGCTCAATACGCGCGGACGAGTGCTGCTCAAGAAAGGCGATGCCGCAGCGGCAACGGAGCAATTCCGCAAAGCGCTGATCCTATCTCCAAGATCCGCGGAAAGTTATGACGGCCTCGGCAGCGCGCTGGAGTCTCAGCAAGACTTCGACCAAGCCGAGGCTGCCTACCGCAGGGCGATAGCTCTCCGCCCCGGCGATTGGGTGGCCTACAAGCGCTTGGGACTCTTCTATTACCAGCGAAACGACTTCGCGGCTGCCGCAGCCGAGTTCCAAAAGGTGATTGACCTCACGCCTGACAACGCACAGGGCTATGGGAACTTGGGAGTGATGCAGGTCTTTCTTGAGCAGCGTCAAGAAGCCGCGATGTCCTTCAAACAAGCGATCGAACTAGCGCCGGAGAACGTGGGCCTTCGCGCTAATCTAGCGAAGCTGCTCGCGGATGACGGGCAAATCGAAGAAGCGGTTGATGTACTGTCAGAAGCCGCACGTCACGATCTGCGAAACGTGCGGGTCCGAGAAAACCTCGCAGCCCTACTGTTGAAATTCGGCCGCAACAGCGATGCGTCTCGGTGGTATGCGGAAGCAAATGAACTACGACTTGAACGCTTGAAACTGGACCCGAACGATCGGGAAGCGTTATGCGCCTTGGCTCACAATTACACGTTTACGGGGAACCCGGAGGCGGCACGCCGCTATTCGCGCCGCGCACTGCAAATGCCAGGACTGTCCCGGTCGGACAAAACGGCGCTTGCGATAGCACTCGTCAGACTCGGCGAGCAAGACGAGGCCAGCGATTTGGTCAAGGAGTTATTGGCCGAAGGCGTCCCTGGAGACTCGCTGGTTCAAGACCCTCACCTCCGGGAGCTAGTCAGGCCCCGACCGGTCGGCGAGTGGGAGCCAACGGACCCAATTATTCTTGATAGGAGTAGGTAAAACAACAATGGTACATATCTGGAAGCTTGTCGTCGACTGGGCCACCAAAGGCAGCCCGAAGAACGGGAAGTGTATACAAGCCACTGAGCTTCAAATCGACGCCTCCAAGGGGCGGACGATCATGATTCGGCTTGAAGACCGAACCGGTGAGGGCTCCGTAGTACAGCTGACACATTCGTTCGGCTCCCCCGACACGTTCTGTAAGGAGTACAGCGAATACCCTTACGTCGTCGCCGAGGACAAGCCGGCAGTAGTGCGCTTGAAGGATGAGCTCGGGCTAGCTCCTCGTCCGAGCGGCCAGAAGAAGTTCGCCAACCAGATGTCACCCTGGGCGCAGGTTATGGAGTTCGATCATGAGGGATACGGCGAATGTAGCCCTCATAGTCATACCGACTGGCACATCGAATGTTGACCGTGCACGATTTGTAGGATTGGCTATGCCGAGTTCGCGCGCCGTATCGCAAGCGAGTCCGGCCGAAGGCCAGATCCTCATTCCCATTCAAGCTGAGGGCGGCGTCCAGTATCCGATCCGAGCAGATTCGATTAGGTACGATGGCCGGCAGTGTCGAGTGAGTTTTGAGTGGGTCGAGGATCAATCCGCGCTTTTATTGACGCGGAAGGACGACTGCCGAAGCGACATCTTGATCACGTCCCCCGGCTACTTTCCCAAGCTGCTGGGCTCCGACTGCTGG
>CAMPKL010000210.1 GCA_946887065.1 uncultured Bryobacterales bacterium | reverse complement strand
GCTATACGCTTTCGCCGCCTCGGTGTTGCCTGTGTGGTCATTGCTGCAGCCGCGAGATTATCTGAATTCGCTGCTGCTGTATTTGGGCCTCGCGGCGGCTTATCTCGGCTTCTTTTTGTTGCGGCCGGCATTCGCTGCGCCGGCAATCAATGCTTCGCCGGCCGATGCACCGCCGATTTTTCCATTCGTGTTTATCGTTATTGCCTGCGGAGCCATTTCGGGATTCCACGGACTCGTATCTTCCGGCACAACCTCGAAGCAGATCGACAAAGAAACGGATGCGGTCGGGGTCGGCTATGGAGGCATGGTGGGGGAGTCGGTGCTTGGACTGCTCGCCGTGCTGGCCTGCACGGCTGGCTTCTCGTCGCCCGAGAGTTGGAACGAACACTACTCCAGTTGGACGTCAGCCGACACTCTTGCCGACAAGATGCTGGCGTTCATCGACGGTACGGCGACGTTTGTAAGCACCCTCGGCGTGGCGATGCCTGTCGCCCAAGCCTTCATCGCGCTCGTGGCAGTGTCGTTCGCGCTGACGTCTCTCGATTCGGGCACGCGTCTTTTGCGATACAACATCGAAGAAATCGCGGCTTCGATCGGCATGGACTGGGTTGGCCGCTACACGGCGTCGATCCTCGCCGTCGCCTTTATCGGATTCTTCGCCTTTTATCAGGTCGACGGACAGCCCGCCGGTCTGGCGCTTTGGAGCTTGTTCGGCAGCACGAATCAGATTCTCGGCGGCCTGACGCTGTTGACCGTGGCGATCTACTTGCGCCAACGCGGGCGCAATTTCTGGCCCTACTTTATCCCGATGGTCTTCATGATGGTGGTCACGCTGTCGGCCATGGCCCTGGACCTAAACCAGTACTGGTCAAACGGCAACATGCTGCTCACCGGCGTGGCAGGCGTGATTTTTGCGATGAGCATTTGGCTGGTGGTGGAAGCGTATCTACGCATGCGGCGCGACAGCGCGGCAGCGCCGGCGGGCGACTAGGCGGGCCGATGAGCGGTCTGGCTGAACGCCTCCGAGCTCAGCCCAAAGCTGAGTTGCACGTGCATCTGGTGGGCGCCATGCCGCGCGAATTCTTTGCCGAGCAACTGCGGAAGTATTCGCCGCGCGAGGCATTCAGTGACGCCTTGCCGCGGCACTTCGCGTTCTGGGCCGGCCACGAGCATCTACGCAACTTCTTGCCGGACGGCAACGGCGAGCCGGACCCGCGGGATTTATTCCGATTCGGCAGTTTCCAAGGCTTCTTGGCCTCGTACTTTTTGAGCACGTTCTATCTGCGCGACCTTGACGATCTGCGGCGCCTTGTCGCAGCAGTGCGGCGAGCTTTCGAGCGGGAGAACATCGTTTACGCCGAGGTCACGATCTCGCCGACCGAACATCTTTACCGCAAGAGCATTAGCGTCGAAGCGCTGGCCGGGTTTATGGACGAAGTTGCGGACCAGCCTGGGGCGAAAATTCGTTGGATCGTTGATACAGTGCGCAATTTAGGTGTGGAGTCGGGGCTGAAGACGATCGAGTCGCTGCTAGCGGTGCGGCCCAAGAGTTGGATTGGCATCACCATTGGCGGTTCGGAAGATCAGTTCCCGCCGGCTCAGTTTGCGCCGATCTACCGGCGGGCGAAAGACGCGGGGCTCAGGCTCAGCGTCCATGCCGGCGAGGCGGCAGGCCCGGAGAGCGTTTGGGATGCGATTCGCGTTCTGGGCGCTGAACGGATCGGACACGGCGTGCGCTCGATCGAAGACCCGGCGCTGGTGGAGCATTTGGCGAAGAACCGGATTGCGCTGGAGGTTTGCCCAACCGGGAACATCTGCACGGGCGTTTACGGCTCACGCGAGGAACATCCGCTGAAGCGGCTTCATGATGCGGGAGTCCCCATCACGTTGAACACCGATGATCCGACATTCTTCGGAGTCTCGCTCACGGACGAATACGTCTTTGGAGCGGAGCGCGGTTTGAGCCAGGCGGACCTGGAGGCGATTCGGCAGAACGGCTTCGCCTTCGCCTTCTAGCTCGCTGAGAACTTGCGCTTGCGGGCTTCGTCGAGGGCGACGGCCAGGATGATGATGGCCCCGATGATGGCTTGCTGCAGGTAGGGATTAATACCGAGCAGATCGCTGCCGTTCGAGAGCAGGCCCATGATAAAGGCGCCGATCAGCGTACCGATCACGCTGCCTTCCCCGCCCGTCAGGCTGCCGCCGCCGATGACGACCGCGGCGATTACTTGCAGTTCGTAAGATTGGCCGGCGGTCGGTTGGCCGGTCATCAGCCGCGACGTTTCGATCATTGCGGCGAGACCTGTCAGCAAGCCCGAGATCGCATAGACAGCGACGGTATAAGGGCCGACGGGAATACCCGCGTAAACGGCCGCCGCTTTATTGCTGCCGATGGCATAGGTGTAGCGGCCCAGTTTGGTGGAGTGCAGGACGACGTGCGTGATGACGGCGCAGACGAGCAACACCATCAGGACGAACGGTACGCCGAAGACCGTGCCGTCGCCAAGGAACGTTAGCTCGCGCGGCAAGCCCGAAACCGGCAAGCCGCCCGAAATAATCAGCGTTAAACCGCGCGCGATGCCTAGTGAGCCCAAGGTCACGATAAAGGGCGGAATCTTGAGCCAGACGGTCAAGAAACCGTTCAAGGCGCCCCACGCCAGGCCGCAGAGGATCCCCACCCCGACGCCGATCCAGACGGATTCTCCGGCGACCATGGCCATCGAGCCGACCACGCCGGAGAAGGCCAGGATGGCGCCGACGGAAAGGTCGATGCCGCCCGAAACGATAACCAGCGTCATACCCAGGGCCATGATGTTGATCACGGCGGTTTGGCGGACGACGCTGGACAGGTTCACGCCGGTCAAGAAGTGCGGCGACGCGATCGCCAGGGCGACGAACAGCGCGATGAGGCTGATGAAAGGCAGCAGCTTTTGGATCATGTCGCGGCGCATGACCTATTCGCCCACCGCCGCGTGATGCATGATTTCTTCCTGTGTCGTCTCTCGCGGCAGCTCGGCGGTGATCTTGCCTCCGCGCATGACGAGTATGCGATCGGCCACTTGCAATAACTCCGGCAATTCCGATGAGACCATCAGGATCGCTTTCCCTTCGCGCGCCATTTTATCCATCAGCGCAAATACCTCTGCCTTGGCTCCAACGTCGATTCCGCGGGTCGGCTCATCGAACAAGACGATCTTCGTGTCGCGGTAGAGCCATTTGGCGATCACGACCTTTTGTTGGTTGCCGCCGCTGAGCCGCCCGGCGTTTTGCTCGACCGATGCAGCGCGAATCCGCAGCTTGTCGCGAAAACGCTCGGAGACGCTCTTCTCTTCCGCCTGACGGACGATGCCCGCTTTGCTGACGGCACCGAGATTCGCCATCGTGATGTTCATGCGAATCGGCAATTCTAGTGCGAGGCCGGTCTGCTGGCGGTCTTCGGTGATCAGTGCGATGCCGGCATTGACCGCTTCTTCGGGAGACTTCGGATGCACTTTGCGACCGTCGACTTGGATCTCGCCTTCCGCCGCCGGGGTTACGCCAAACAGCGTTTGGCACAACTCAGTTCGCCCCGCGCCCATCAATCCGGCCAGGCCGACGATCTCGCCTTCCCGTATGGAGAAGGACGCTCCGGGCAGATTGACCTTGAGGACTTCCTTGCCAGGCGTCAACTTCTCGCGCTCGTAAATGCGCTCCACCTTGCGGCCGACCATCTGGTGCACGATCTCGTCCATCGAGGTGTCTTTGTAGTCGCTGTGATAGACCGTGTCGCCGTCGCGCAGCACGGTCACCTTGTCGGCGATTTCGGCGAGTTCGACGAGGCGGTGAGTGATGTAGAGAATCCCTATGCCCTTTGCGCGAAGCTCGCGAACGATGCGGAATACTTCTACCGTTTCGGACTCCGAGAGCGAGGCCGTCGGCTCGTCGAAGATGATCAAACTGGATGCTCCATGCAGGGCGCGGCAAATCTCGACGAGTTGGCGCTGCGCCGGACTGAGTTCGCGCACCTTCCAGTGCGCCTGCAGGGGGAAATTGTTCTCCTCGATCAGACGGCCCGCGGCGCTCTGCATGGCGGCTTTGTCGAGCAGCGGACCGTTCAACCTTTCGCGGCCGAGATAGATGTTCTCGGCGACAGTCAGGTGAGGGGCCAGCAGCGACTCCTGATGCACCATCGAGATGCCCACGGCGTGCGCATCGCCAGGCTTCTGAAAGTGGACGGATTGGCCCTTCCAGCGAACGTCGCCGCCATCGCGACGGTACATGCCGGCGATGATTTTCATCATCGTGGACTTGCCGGCGCCGTTCTCGCCGATGAGCGCGTGAACTTCGCCCGCATCGGCGCGCAAGTCGCCGCGTTTGAGGGCCTGAACGCCGCCGAAGTTCTTGCGAATGCCTTCTAGTTCCAGTAACACGGTACGTGTGCGACGTTCGAGGTTAGCACACGCATTGGGCTTGGCTAGAACTCCACGACGGGCTTGATCACCCCGTCGGCGTAGGCGCCCATCGTCTTGAAAGCTTCGCCGCCCTGCTGCATCGGGAAGCGATGGGAGATGAAGGAGCGGGGATCGATCTTGCCCGACATGAGCAGTTGCAGAGCGTCTTGATCGTTGCCGTTGCTGCGCTTCTGGACGGTGATGGTCAACTCGCGATGTCCGGCTTGCCAAAGGTTCAACGAAGTCTCCGCTTGGGAGGGAATGCCGACGATGACGATCCGTCCGCCGTGGCGTGCCGAGGCAATGGCCGCGTTGATCGAGGCGGGCTTGCCTGCGGCGTCAATGACCACGTGAGCGCCCTTGTGATGGGTTACGTCAAAGACGGCGTCGGCAACGGACTCCTTGTCGACGTTGACGACAATATCCGCCCCCAGTTCCTTCGCGCGCTTTAGCCTGTGTTCCACTCGGTCGGCGCAGACAACCGTGGAGGCTCCGGCCAGCTTGGCTAATTGCACGCCGAGGATGCCGATCGGCCCAGCGCCCATGACGGCGACTGTCTCGCCAACGCGCAGTTTGGCCAGGTTGAGAGCGTGCAGCAGCACGGCGACCGGCTCTACTGCGGTGGCAGTCACGAAATCCATATCGGCGGGCAGCTTGAGCACGTTGTGGGCTGGCATGACGGCGAACTCGCGCATCAGGCCAGGCAGTTGCACGCCGCCCATGAAGCGCACGTTTTCGCATAGGTTGCGCTTGCCGCTAAGGCAGAACTCGCAGTGACCGCAACATACGGCGGGCTCGACCGCCACGCGGTCGCCCACGGCGAGGCTTTCCACGCCGGCGCCGACGGCGGCGATCTCCCCGGCCGGTTCGTGGCCCAGCACGGAAGGATACTTGGCGGGAGTTCCGGCGCAGTTGTCCTCCAGGTAGTAATGCATGTCGCTGCCGCAGATGCCGCAGGCGCGCAGCCGGACGACGACCTCTCCCGGACCCGGATCGGGCGGATCGGCGATCGTGCGGAGTTCTACTTCGTGGGGAGCAACCAACTGGAGCGCTTGCATGGGACTAACCTTCGATTCTAAGATGCCGGGCTACTTCCCGGCGACGATGATCTTCACCACGTCGAGGTAGACGTTGCATACGCCGCGGAGTTGAAATCCGGCTTTGACGACGTTGGAGACGGTATCGCGGTTCATGTCGGGGCCGAAGCGGCGGGTTATCGGCGTCATCGCGTGGAGCATCAGGCTAAACGGGAACCAGCGGCTGCCGGTGTGCTCGAACATGCGCAATTCCCCGCCCGGCTTCAAGACGCGGCGCAGTTCGCGGAGGCCGGCGACCGGATCGGGAACCGAGCAAAACGTGCAAGAGGTCACGATCGTGTCGAACGAGTCGTCGCGAAAGGCTAGATGCTCCACGTCGGCCTGGGCCAGCCGGAACTCGCCCTGATAGCCTGCGGCCCGGGACTTGGCCCGGCTCAACATGCCCCAACTGATATCGACTCCGGTGACGTCGAGTCCGGGCGGGAAGAACGGAACTTCGAGACCGGTGCCGACGGCAAGGAATAGCACGCGTCCGCGCACGCGTGAGAGCGACTCGCGCTTGGGAGCTTCCCAGCGCCTCTCGGCGCCGCGGCTGAACAGGTCGTAAGTGCCTGACGCTTTATCCCAGAGGCCTTGTGCGACGGAAGCCATTAGGAGACTCTCCGCAGCTTCCGTTCGCCCCGCAGCAGGGCGTTCATCAAATAGGTGAACAGCAGGCAGATGACGCCGACGGCGGCGCCCAGTTGCGCGCCGCGCACCGCGGTCAGCGGTTCCATGGCGGCGAGCATGGAAACGCACATGGCCGCGTACATTCCCGTCAGCATGGCGGGTATGTGGGATTCATGTGCGCCCAACCAGATCCCGGCGACGGTGCTCCACACAAAGGCGAGCGCCATGCCGGCGGCCATGCCGACAAGCATCGCCGGCAGCATCCCCCAACCAGGATCGAAAGCGCCCGCTGCGACAGCGCCGACAATGGCGCCCAAGGCGAGGTTTGAGAGGAGATCTCCGGCGATAAACGCGGTCGACATCACACGATTCAGACTTGCATGATCGCCGCCTGATCGGCTCCGGCGCAAGCCTAACCGGCCGCGCGCCCAGCAGCGTTAGTAAGAAAGTCGAAGTTGCCCGCGGCTGCTTTCTCGCGCT
>CAMPKL010000209.1 GCA_946887065.1 uncultured Bryobacterales bacterium | reverse complement strand
TCGGCGCTGAAGCCTTGCCCTTGTTGATGACAACGATGTCCGCGAAGCGGCCCTTGAGATTTGCCGGGACAACCGCATTGATCTGACCGCGGCCGGCGGCCATGAGCCGCATCAAATAACCATCCGCCAGGACCATGACCCCGCTCAGATCTTCAGGGATGAGGCCGTCCTCGTCGAGCGCGGCTATGGAAAGTTCTTCCGGAGAGATGCCCGAGCCGAAGATCGAGACGATCTGGCCCGGCGCCACCGGTCCGAGCTTGAAATTAGCGGCGTCCACGATCGCACTCGGCGCCACTTCTTCCTGCTCTTCTTCCTCTTCCGTGTCGCCTAGGGCGACGCCAAGTACGGCGGGCCAAGTTCTCTTGGACTTGGCGAAGCTGCGCACGTGCAAAGTGCCCCCGCACGACCCCAGCTCATCGAGCGGGCTGACCAACTCGAGGATCACGGGCGCCTGCGCGTCTTGCGCGATGAAAACGATCCGGCCCTCGTCGTCGACTTCTAAAACTCCGTCTTCGGAGGCTAGGTCTACAGGCAAGTAGGCCATCACGCAGTCTCGCAAGGACGGCGTAAGCCAAAGCTGTATGTTCTCCAGCGGGCGATTTGCCGTGAGGAAGATCTGTGCCAGACCCCCTTCATCAAAAAGATCAGGCGTAATCTTGGGCAGGGCAGTCTGTTCTTCTCCCTCGCCTCCGACGGCCCAGGAGATAGGCAGATTGCCTTCTTCATCGACAATCCCGTCTTCGCCTTCCTCCTCATCGCCGGGGTCTTCCTCTGCGGTCTTTTTTAGGCTTAACGTCAGCGGTTTGGCGACGTTTTTGCCATTGACCCGCAAATGGACGGTCCCGCCGATCGTGCGGCCGGCCTCGTCGGGCGTCTGCAGTAACGTGAACGGAATCTGGACTGTCTCCCCTTCCAAGATGTCGAAGGGTGTTGGATCCCATTCCAAAAGGTCCGCGAGCGACCCACTAACCCAAAGCTGCGCCCCGAGCACTTCCTTGTCGGCGGAAACGTCAACCATAAAGGTTCCGGTTCCCTCGTCCACGTCTTCATTTACGACATGAGAGGGCGTCCAGGCGGCTTTAGCCGGACTATTTTCAGGACCTCCGAAAGCGGTTGCCGTCAGGACCAACGAGGCCAGCAGCCCCGCTAGTGCGGTGTTCTGTAATCTGCTTCTCTGCATTTCTCTCCGCTCAAGGCATGGCCTTGACTCCTAAGGGTAATGTTGGAGGACGCCTAATGAGAATACCAGTACTCGCGAAAATCACAAACACGATAATTTCCTAGTGGTAGCGGAGGGCATACGACTGAACCTAATTGCCGCTTCAACAGAAGGTTAGCGAGAAAGCCGCAAGGATCCGGTGAAGCCTAGCGATTGACGATCTGCACGCGGAAGTAAGGCTTTTCCTTCTCATCCGGGTCCATCTCATAGGTCTGCTCGGTGCGGTTCGGGTCGTAGCCGCGCCACAGCCACGCAAGCGCTTCTGGATTCCTGGCCCCGCCCTCCGTGGAGTTGTGCTGGGAGTTGCCGAAGGTGAACTTGAAGTCGTATTCGGCCATCTTCAGCGAGTTGGCCATTTGGATATTTTGCAGCGGCCAAGAGCCGTGGTTGTTCTCCAGGTCTTGGTTGCCGTCAGACAGAAAGACGCGGATGTTCTTGCGCGGCCATTTGCGGATCATGAACGGGAAGATGTTGCCGCCATCCAGGAAACCCGCCGGATCTTGGAATCCAAAGCGCTCGTCGTGGGCCGTCTGACCGTAGCGCCATTGGATGCTGGTATAGGTGCCGATCTTCGAGTACACGCGGCTGACGGCCTCGGGCCGCTGCCAGGCCATATTGAACGCCCCGATCGCCCCGGACGACTGCCCCGACGCCGCTACGGAGTAACCGTCCTTGCGGACCTTGAACATGGGCTCGACCTTGGGCAGTATTTCGCCAAAGATCATACTGTTGAAGTCGTCGTTCACCGTGTCGTAGAGCAGGCTGCGGCGGCGCCGCGCGGGGCCTTCAACGCGCATGGTCTCTAAGCTGACCTCGCCGGGCGAGGTCAGCACGTGCAGCATCGGCGGGATCTTGCCCTGCGCGACGAGGTTTTCGGTGACCGTAAAGAGCCGGTCGTTGTTTTCACGGCTCAGCAGGCCCTCGCCGTCGAACCAGATCATGACGGGGGAGGGAATGGCCGGGTCGACTCCCGGGGAGGCGTAAACCCACCACGAGATCGGCCAGTCGTGATAGACGCCCGAGCGATGCACCATGTGGTCCGACAGCTTGCCCTCGGGCACGCCGGGTTTCGCATAGTGATCGTCGGTAAACGCCGAGGTATCGACGCGATTGCCGTGAACTTCGCCGTTGACGCGGAAGTAGTGCGCGTGAGCGCGGCCCTGCAAAAGACGCGCGGCATGGATCCAGACGTTCGAGCCGGCCAGCTTGGTCATCGCCGGCGTCGGCTCATCATCCACGTACAGGTAGGGCTCGTTTGTTGATTCGATAGCCCAAAGGAAGTCGCCGAGTTCGCGCAAGACGACGCCCGCGGCTAGCGCCTCGGCGTTAAAGCGGCTCTTGAGTTCTGGAAGGATTTCCGCCGCTGCGCGGTCCCTGCGCGCGATTTGAAGGAGTTCAGTGTTGGTGGCCATGGCGTTTGCCAGGATAGCCCCAACTTAGGCAGGACAGCAAGAAAAGCGGGATTAAGAGCGTCGAAACGCGCGTTCCAGCTCGGTACAGGCCTGATTCAGGGCCCGTTCCTCTTCGCGCCATGCGCCGGCGCCCATTCTCTGATAGGCGGTCAGCAGATCCACGACCTGTTCGTACTTTTCGCCGATTTCCGGGTTCTCATCCGAGCCAATACGTTCGCGCCACGACTGCATCTTGGCGGTCAAGGCGTCCAGGTATTCTTCTTTGGGCATGTTTTCCAACTTCACGGTTCGCGACACTCCCTACATATAAGAGGTGCAGCAGAAGGTCCAAGTTTCGAAAAACTCAGAATATGTTTGGGAAACTGCCCAAGGCCTTCCATGCATCGTCGAGTCTGGGCCGATCAGCGCTCCAATTCAATAGGCCATTTGGGCTGAAAATCTAGGCGATAACCACCCACTACCAGGGTTACCAAGGTACCGGGGGTGCTAAGGGATCGGCTGGATTTAGGAGGCGTCCCCGGCTTCGCCGCGAACGGTCTTGAGCGTCATCACGGCGAGCACGCCGACCGCTGCCAGTAGGGCAATCCAGAAGAGCGCCTTCTGCGATCCGGGGCCGGTTTGGAGCCGGCTGCTCACGCTGAACAAGGGATTCTCAACGACTCCCCCAACAGTCGCCGCGCCCGCGCGAGCCGCTAATACCGTCGACGCGGCCCGCGACAACTCATAGACCGGGGGACGATCGTCGGGGAAACCCAGCAGCAGACGGTAGTCGCCCGCCGGGGCGACGGTGTAGAGGTCCGGCAACGGGAAACGGCCCTCCGCCTTGGGCGCCGCTAACGGGCGGTCGTTGCCGTCGCTGACCACCAAGCGCAAAGCCGCGGCGCGGCTTGGTTGGAAGGGGATCTCCAGCGGCTCCCGCGAGGTCTCGGCTCGCGACAATCTCCCGGCCGCAACAACCCGCTCCGGGCCGCCCTCAACGGTCACGTACAGCTGGTAGGGGCGGTCGAAAAACTGGTTTTCGAAATCGAGGCGCAAACGATCGACCGTCGCAGGCTGGGCCGGCAGTTCGAGCCGGTACTCCGTGCCCTCGTCCGCGTCTTCGTTTATCGTCAAGGCCAGCGGCAGCCAGACCTGACGGGCGTTGTGATCGAGCAGATAAGGCCATTGAGCGGAACTACCGTCGACGAGCCGGATATCGGCGAAATCAGGGCGGCAGTGCGCCGCATCTTCGACGCTGAGCTCGACGCGGGAGAGACCCTCGGCGGATGGTGTTAACTGGATGGGACGCAGGTGCGAGTAGGCTCGCCCATCGATCGTCGCGCCAGGCCGAGAGGCGAAGTCCAGCAGCGGCCCAGCGGAATAGCCGGCATTCGCGCTGACCTCTCCAAGACGGGCCTCCCCTGGCTCAACGCGACCGGCCGTTGCTTGAAGGACTGCTTCGATTGCAGCCAGATCATAGCGAGGCGGGGCCGCACGGCCGCCTCCGAAGCGCAACGTGCCCGATGCGGCGCCGCGCTCGCCAGGAAGCAGCGTGAACAACAAGGCTGGTTTGGCCGCTAGCGCCGTCATGGTCAGGTCCGCGAGCGGAGGGCTGTCTTGGTTGAGGATCCTGACGATTAGCCGGTCGCTCATCGCGGGCCGCACCAGTATGTCTAAGTCCACAACCGGCGGTTCCGCGGGGATACGGAAGATCGTCCGCTCATGATCGAGCCGGCGATCGGGCGAGCCGGTGACGCGATCAATAATCTCAACGTTGCGGACAAACGTCGGCGTGGAAGTCGCGAACCGCAAGGCCATCACGGTCAATCCGCGCGGCCGCTCCACTTCCAGCTCGGTCCAGGGGCCGTCTTGGGACTGCCGCAATATCGTCAACGGCGCTTCGCGCGCGACGACCTGGCGCACGCGGCTATTCACCAACCGCATTTGCGGCGTAATGAAAGAACCGCCGTCACCTTCGATGGTGACTTCGATCGTTCGGCTAGGCAGCGCTGGCAGATCGAAGCTCCGGCGAGAGACGAGGCCTGACTGCAACCAGAAAAATGAAGCCTCTCGCAGGAGCGCCACACGGTTTCCTCCGGGCTCGATCGCGTCCACGTCGACGCGTCTTACGAAATCCTGGGAAGCGTGTTCGAAATGCAGTTGCCAGCGCCCTTCAAGAGGCACGGCTTGATTCAGTTCAAGTACATAAACCTCGCGGTAGCGAATCTGGCCACGCTCCGGAACAGCGGTCGATCGATCCGTTGAGATGACTTCTAATGCATAGGAGGCGTCGAATCCCGGCTCGCCCAACTCGGGCAGGCCCGCCTCTGTCGCGTAGGGAACCTCTTGTCCCTGGGCGTCGAACAAACGCAGATCCGACAGATCCGCCGCCACGCGAGTCAGCACTTCGTTCGGCAGCTCCAGCCGAGACAGACCGGCGGAATCGACGAATACCTCGGCCTGTTGAGGAAACAGTTCGGCTGGATTCGGTTGGGCCGCCAGCGTGCCTAGGGCGACGGCGTACAAACAGACGAACCATTTGGTCATGACTGATCCTCTGCCGCGGACCGGCCGAATACGAAACGTTGATAGGCGATCGACACCGCAAGAAGCGACAGCGCCAGCCCGACGAGCGAGGCCACGCGGTAGAGGTCTTCGAGTTCTCCCAGGTCATAGAGAAAGACTTTGCCGATGGTCAGCAGCAGAAAGGCCAAGCTGGTCCAACGCAAAGCCTGCGTGTTGGTGCGGAAGGCTAGCCCGAGCAAGCCCAAAGCGAAGACGGCCCAAGCGGCGGAAAGCGTGAGATCGCGCGCGGGCAGCCGTTCCATGGTGAACTCGATGGCGCGTCCAGCGGAGAAGGCGTCGAAGATCGCCAGGTTGATCCAAGCGAAAACAACGGCAATCGCCCCGCTGAAGCAAAGCACCGCTCCCCAAGCTTTTTCGCCGGCGTAGAAGGCTCTCTCGGAATGCCGTAGCCGGGCGAGCTCAAGCTTGTTGAGGATCGCGGCCGCGCCCACCAACGCCGCGGCCGGCACGAGATAGCCGTACATCATCCAATTGAAGACCGGCCGTCCCGAGCGCGCGTAGTATTCGAACACTTGCGGGTTCAAGATCAAACGCGCGATCACGAAGGCTGACAAGATGAGGGCGAAATACTTCAAGCCCGGATGGTCGAGCCGCTTCCACAACTGCAGCAGCGCAAACGCTTGCAGCGCCCAGCCGATGGTGATCCATTCCTTCTCTAGCTGCAGCGGAATCGCGATGGATACGAGCGACAGCGCGACGGCGGCGAACCAAACCAATCCCCGCAAACGCGCGGCGTCGGCCTCGCTGATCAACCGCCGCAGACGCATGGCGGCGCCAAGCGACAAGGCGCCTAGAGCGAGGGGGACGATGCCGATCATGCCGTCGCCAAACGCGCTGTCCCAAGTCTGCGCCAAGGCTAAAAACCAGAGCGGCCCAGCCAGCGCCGCCGCGTAGGTCGTCCAGCGCTCTCTCAGAAAGTCGCCGCCCACCGCGATGGGCCAAAAAGTGAATGCCGCCGCCGCAAAAAACAGCAACGCCACGACCGGGACGAGGGATTCTTCGGCGACGCCCGACGCAATGCGCAACGTGTGAGCGAATGCCGCCAAGCCGGCTGCCGCCATGTAAACCGTACCGTTCGCCAGCCGCGTGGCCGCCAATGCCGCCAGCGCGGCCAGCCCGGTAGTCGCCGCGAGATAGAGCAGGGTCGAGATCGTACGCTCCTCGAACAGGGGCAGGCTCAGCGCCAGCAGAAGCAGCGCAATACCGGCCGCCGCGGCGTTGGCGGCCGGGCGGGGGATGCGCCCGCGGAACGCCAGGACGTGGAAGCCCGCTGCCGCAAGCAGAACGACTGCGTAGCGCAGCGTGTAGTCCGGCGCCGCCAAGCCGTTGAAGCCGAGGACCGAAGATCCCAGTGCGATTCCAACCAAGCCCGCCGCGGTAAACAAAGGCGCCGTCGTCTCGCGTATCCAGGCCTGGCGCAGTAGTAAGCC
>CAMPKL010000208.1 GCA_946887065.1 uncultured Bryobacterales bacterium | reverse complement strand
ACCGCCGCCGCAACCGAGTGCGGAAAGAATGAGGGTCAACGCCGTCAGAGAATTCCAGAGCTTAATGGACACGCACGCACTCCTTCAGCGATCGACGCAGTTGCGACAGGGGAATTGTAAGGCTTTCAGGCGCTTCTTGAGCTGCTTGCGGCGATGAAAATTTAGCGGGACTCATCCGGCCTTTGGATTCCCACGCGATCGACTGGTCCCCGGAGCGCTACAAAGGTCGCGCCGCAGCCGTTCACTCCATGTAGACTGTCAGAACGCCATGAGGCGTCCTTATGAGCAGCCCGACCACGCCCCCTCCGGTACCTGAGTCATTCCTCGACTTTCTCAAGGCCTTTGGGCCGGGCATCATCGTCGTGCTGACCTGGCTCGGCGCCGGCGATGTCGTCGACATGGGAGTCGCCGGCAGCAACTACGGCTATTCGCTGTTGTGGGTGTTGGTTGTCGCCGTCTTCATGCGCTTTGTATTGGTCTCGCTGATTGGGCGCTATCAGCTCTGCAATCAACACGGCGAAGGCGTGCTCGATGGGCTGGTGCGGTTCCACCCGGCCTACGCGCCAATCCTATTCTTCGGCGCGGTCATCATGGGACACGTTTACGAGTCGTACATGACCGTCGGCGAAGGCGAGGTCCTGCGCAACGTCACCAACACGGGGCCCGTGTGGTTGTGGGCGGCATTGTGCAACGCGGTCGCTCTGCTGCTGGTGCTCAAGGGCGGCTACAACTCCCTCGAAACGCTGTTCAAGCTGTTCCTTGCGCTGCTGTCGATCTCGTTTATCGGCTCGGCGGTCTGGGTCGGTTTCAGCGGAATCGACCTATTGCAGGGTCTCTACCGCATGGAAATGCCCGGGCAACTGGGCGATTTCGATCCGCTGATGGTGGCCCTGGCCATGATCGGCGCGGTGGGCGGCTCCTTCATGAACCTGGTCTATCCCTACTTCTTGGAGGCAAAGGGTTGGAACGGTCCGCAGTATCGCAAGGTGCAGGTTTACGACTTGCTGTTGGGCGTGGTGGTCATGCTCGTCTTGAACCTGGCGGTATGGGTGCTCGGCGCGGAGTTGCTCTTCCCGGATAAGCAAATCAGCACCCTCGAAGACTTGCCCAACTTGCTTAGCACGGTGCTCGGACCCGGCGGACGCCTGCTGTTCTACCTGGGCGTGTTCTCTGCCGTGTTTACGTCGGTTGTGGGCCACGCGGTGGGCCTGGCCGCGGTCGGCAGCCACGCCTTGCTGCGGTGGCAGACCGGCAAGCGCCCGACGCCGGAGGAATATCGCGCCTCCCCCGCTCACAACGCGATCAGCTGGTGGTGCTTGGTTTCGCCGCTGATTTGGACCATCCCCGGCATGCCGGACTTCGTCACCCTGACCCTAGCGGCCAACAGCGGCCAAGTCGTTCTGTTGCCCTTGCTGGCCGGCGGAATCTGGCGCATCACCTCCGGCAGCCAATACATCGGCGAGAAGTACAAGTCGGTCTGGTGGGAAAACGTCATCATGGCGATTCTCTTCGCCCTGGCCCTTTACGGCGCCTACCACGCGTTCATCATCTTGATCGGCAATTTCACCGGAGCCTAGCAAGCAAACCCCGGCGCCTATATAATGCAGGTATCTTCCGATGTGCGACGAAGGCCAATTGAAGTCCCTGCGACTGCGTTCGCCTCGCGGCGTGAGCCGTAGAGTGAGCCGCGGCCCGGTCGTCGTTTATCTGCCGACCTAACCCCGCGGCTCTCCGGCGAAGCCGGCCGGTCCGCGATCCCAAGAGTAAAACGCCTGCCGCGTGTTGTGATTCATCGCAACCGCCGGGCGCAGGATTTTTGTTAGGTTAAGGAGCCCGTTATGGCAACTACAGCTGCAACCAACCCGACGCCCCTGATTGACGCCGCGAAAGCGCTGGAACAGGAGCACGTCCTCCAAAGTTACGGCCGCTACAACTTGATGTTGGAGCGCGGCAAGGGTTGTTATGTCTACGACCCGGAGAACAACCGCTACCTCGATTTCATTACCGGAATCGGCGTCAACGCTCTGGGCCACGGCCATCCGCGATTGGTGAAAGCGATGCGCGAGCAGATGGGTAAGATGATCCATTGCTCGAACCTTTACTACCACCACTATCAAGGGCCGCTGGCCGCCAAACTAGCGGAGATTAGCGGCCTAGAGCGCGTGTTCTTCGCTAATAGCGGCACCGAATCGATCGAACTCGCGCTGAAGATCTCGAAGGCCTACGGACGCAAGCAGTCGCCCGATAAATACGAGATCATCGCTCTCAACGATTCTTTCGCCGGCCGCACTCTGGGCGCCGTTTCGATTACGGGTCAGCCCAAGTATCGCGAGCCCTACGAACCGCTGATTCCCGGCGTGAAATTCATCGACCCCAACGACGTCGCGGCGCTTGAAGCGGCGGTCAACGAGAAAACTTGCGCCATCTTCTTCGAACCTATCTTGGGCGAAGGCGGTATTGTCGAGATCTCGCGCGATTTTGCGCGCAAGGCTCGTGAACTGGCCGACAAGTTCGACGCACTGCTGGTGTTTGACGAGATTCAGTGCGGTTTAGGCCGCGCCGGCGCCTACTTCGCCTTCCAGCTCTGGAATCGTCCGACCGCGGAAGACCCCGACCCGGTGCACGTCTATCCCGATGTGCTGACGGCGGCCAAGCCGTTGGCGGGCGGCCTGCCATTGGGCGCGGTGGTCTGCAACGCGCGCGCCGCGGCGATGATTACGCCCGGCGCTCACGGTTCGACATTCGGCGGCGGTCCGCTCACCACGCGGGCGGCGCTTGAGTTCCTAGACGTCATGGCCGAATTGCTGCCGATGATCAAAGAGCACGGCACGTACTTCACCAGACGCCTCGGCGAGTTGGCCATGAAGCATGACCTGGTTGTAGGGCCGCGCGGCAAGGGACTAATCGTCGGCCTTGAGCTCACCGAGCCCGGCGCCTGGGTCGTCCCAGCCGCTCAAGCCAAGGGCCTGCTGCTCAATTGCACGGCGGGCAAGATCCTGCGGTTCTTGCCGCCGTACATCATCGAACGGCGTCACATTGACCAGGCCATCGCCATTTTGGACGACGTCTTCACGGTCGGTCCGCCGCCCAAGTAGGTACCGAACTGCACGGAAAACCTCCGGGGAGGCAGCACCTCCCCGGAGGGGTGGTCAGAACAAATATTACTACGAATGTAGTGAATCTTAACCAAGTCGCAACTTTACCCCTCCCCAAATCGTTGAATTCTGGAGGGTTCCGGGTCGGCAACAGAAACGACCAAAGCCGTAGGACCACAAACTCGCCACCCGACCACAACATAGACGATTTTATCGTTGCATAGCCCCTAGATCGGGTAGTAGACTTGGGGACTGTCACCGCCTGATTGAGCCTCGTACAGCTCAAGAAAAGGCCTGGCGGAGACCCTGAAAACGTAAAATGATTAGCCGCTGAGGCCGTTTCCCCGCGCCCGGCTTCGGCGGCTTGCGTTGAAGGGATTTTAAGGAAGCAGAGCGCAAGGAGCACTAGACCGATGGGCGAAATTCGCGTCGACCTCTCAACTGTACAGGCAGTACCTGAATTCACTTCCCAGCCTTCCCGCCGAGGGTTGGCTTTCTCCCGGTACTTCACGCGGGACATCGAACGCGGCAAGACGCCTTACGACTTGATCGATTGGGAGAAGCGCAGTTCGTCCATCACGAACGTCAAAGGCGAAATCGTCTTTGAACAACACGACATTGAGGCTCCCCGAGGCTGGTCGCAGACAGCGACCAACATCGTCGCGAGCAAGTATTTCCACGGCACGGTCGGCGAACCCGATCGCGAGTCGAGCGTCGGTCAGTTGGTGCATCGCGTGGTCGACACGATCGCCAATTGGGGCCGCGACAAGGGTTATTTCGCAACGGTTGAAGACGCCGAGAACTTCCGCTTTGAGTTGGCCCACTTGATGCTGCACCAGATGGCCAGCTTCAACTCGCCGGTTTGGTTCAACGTCGGCGTCAAGGATACGCGCGGCTATGGTTGGACATGGGACCCGCAAGCAGGCAAAGTGAACGCCATTCGCCCGGATGTTCACACGCCGCAATGCTCGGCATGTTTCATCAACTCGGTCGCCGATTCGCTCACGTCGATCATGGATCTCGCCAAGACCGAAGGCATGCTGTTCAAGTGGGGATCGGGCGCCGGTTCGAACCTATCAAAGATTCGCGAAGACGATGCGGCTCTCGCCGGCGGCGGCCGCGCCTCGGGTCCGGTGTCGTTCATGAAGGGCTTTGACGCATTCGCCGGCGTCATCAAGTCCGGCGGCAAGACGCGCCGCGCCGCCAAGATGGTGATCCTCAACGCGGACCACCCCGATATCGAGCAGTTCATCAACTGCAAGGCCGCCGAAGAACGCAAGGCCTGGGCATTGATCGAGGCGGGTTTTGACCCTTCGATCGACGGCGCCGCTTATTCCTCGATCGCCTTCCAGAACGCCAACCACTCCGTTCGCGCGACCGATGAATTCATGGAAGCCGCCGCGAAAGACGGCGATTGGTGGACGCGTTCGGTACTCACCGGGCAGCCCAAAGACCGCAAGAAGGCGCGCAAACTGCTGCGCGAGATCGCCGAAGCGACGCATCAGTGCGGCGATCCCGGCATGCAGTTCGATACGGCGGTCAACCGCTGGCATACCTGCAAGGCGACCGACCGCATCAATGCATCGAATCCTTGCTCGGAGTACATGTTCCTGGACGACTCAGCTTGCAATTTGTCTTCGTTGAACCTGATGAAGTTCCGCAAGCGTGACGGCAAGTTTAATGTCGAAGCTTTCCGGCACGCGGTCGATACGCTGATCGTGGCGCAAGAGATTTTGGTCGATTCGGCCAGCTACCCGACCGAGCGCATCGCCCAAAACTCGCACGACTTCCGCCCGCTGGGATTGGGCTTCGCCAACTTGGGCGCATTGTTGATGTCCCAGGGCGTCGCCTATGACTCCGACAAGGGCCGCGATACCGCCGGCGCGATCTCGGCATTGATGTCCGGCCAAGCCTACTTGACCTCCGCGCGAATCGCCGGCGATCACGGCGGACCATTCCCCGGCTACGGGCCGAACCGCGACAGCTTCTTGGGCGTCATCGCCATGCACCGCGACGCCGCGGCTCGTTTAACCCGCGCCTACGACGACACGGAACTGCGCGATGCCGCCGAGCAAGTCTGGAAAGACGCTTACGCGGTCGGCGAGAGGTACGGCTACCGCAACGCGCAGACCACCGTGATCGCGCCGACCGGCACGATCGGCTTCATGATGGACTGCGACACAACCGGCATCGAACCCGAACTCGCGCTGGTGAAGTACAAGAAGCTGGTCGGCGGCGGCCTGATCAAGATCGTTAACAACACCGTTCCGGCGGCGCTGACGAAGCTTGGCTACAAAGACAATCAGGTTTCCGAGATCGTCGACCACGTCGATTCGACCGGCACGATCGAAGGCGCTCCGCTCCTGAAGGACGAGCATCTGACGGTGTTCGACACGAGCTTCCAGCCGCAAAACGGTACGCGCTCGATCCACTACCGCGGACACATCCACATGATGGCCGCCGTGCAGCCATTCGTCTCGGGCGCGATCTCAAAGACGATCAACATGCCCGAGGACTGCACGGTCGAAGACATCATGGAAGCCTACATCGAGTCCTGGCAACTGGGCTTGAAGGCCGTGGCCATCTACCGCGACGGTTCGAAGAAGGCGCAGCCGCTATCGAGCGCCGGCGAGAAGAAGGTCGTCGAGAAGGTGAAGATCGTTCGCGAGCCTTACCGCCGCCGGCTGCCGGACGAGCGTTCGTCGTTGACCCACAAGTTTTCGGTCGGAGGCCACGAGGGCTACATCACGGTGGGCCTGTTTGACGATGGCCAGCCGGGCGAAGTCTTCATCAAGATGTCGAAAGAGGGCTCGACGATTTCGGGCCTGATGGATTCGTTCGCGACCGCCGTTTCGCTGTCGTTGCAATACGGCGTGCCGCTGAAGGATCTGGTCGAGAAATTCCAGCACGTGCGCTATGAGCCGTCCGGCTGGACGAATAACCAGGAAATTCGTTATGCGAAGTCGCTGACGGATTATATTTTCCGCTGGCTGGGAACTCGCTTTGTTTCGCCGGAGTACAAGGCGACCGAAGCGGGCGAGACGTCGAAGATGCGTCCGACTGAGAAAGAGCCGCAGCAGGCGTTGGCGTTTGAATTACCGGGTTCGCAAGACGCGCCTTTCTGCGCCGAGTGCGGATCGATGATGGTGGTCAACGGCTCCTGTTACAAGTGCGAGAACTGCGGCTCGACCTCGGGCTGCTCTTAAGCGCTGCGAGTGATGCGCGAGGCCGCGGTGAGGGGCCCGCGCTCAACCCAATGGGGCCGGCTTCTCTCCCTCCTGTAGCAGCCGGCCCTGTTGGAAGTCCGCAGCAGCCGGCACACGTTTGTCGTTGGGCTAGCAAGAAGACCTAATGGCTATTCGCCTCGGCGAATATAATTCCCTCCTTCCGGGCCGGTTTATCCAAACCGGCCCTTTTTTGAGGGTGATTGATTAGAATTTAACAACCTATGGCAGATGGGAACCCGTTCTTTGGCACTTTTGCCATCGCGGTCGCGAGTGCGATCGCGAGCGGAGGCGCGACTGCGTATTTC
>CAMPKL010000207.1 GCA_946887065.1 uncultured Bryobacterales bacterium | reverse complement strand
GCGGTAAAGTTGCCCCAGGTTGTATTGGGTCTTGGGCTCGTCCGGGTCGAGTTCAGCCATCCGCTCAAACTGTTCAACGGCGCGCTCGCTTTCTCCGAGCTGTTTATATTCGACGCCAAGGTTGAACCAGGTGTGGGGAATGCTGGGATCTAGCTTCTGGGCTTCCTCCAACCCGCTAATGCCTTCTTCGCGGGCGCCGGCCCGTAACTGCGCCAGGGCGTAGTTGATCTTTTCGCGGACGGAGTCGGGAGCTAAATCGAGAGCCTGCTTGAAGGTCTCGACAGCCTGCTCGGCGCCGGTCGGATTCTCGTAGAAGGCTTTCCCAAGATTGCGCAGTTCCTGGAGCCGTTCGGCAGTTTCGGGATCAGGGCCAGACGGGGAACAGCCAACGAACAAGAGCGCCAGGACAAAGGCGAACTGACAGCGCAGAAAGAACATGGCTCTATGGGCTACATGGTACCGAGTTTGAGAAAACTCTCGGCCTTCCAGTTTAGAAGCGAAGTGAACTGATCAAAGCTGACAGGGCCGCCGGCTGCCGGCGTCGACTCCGCCATCTGGCCCCAAGGACCGAGGAGAGAGCCATGTCCCACGTAATCGTGAAGGAAAACAAGTAACGAGGCCGAGATGGAAGCGGTCCACTCGGGAGAAGGACCTACGTCGGTCGGACAGATGTGGTCAGCGGTGACGAGGGTAATACGCCGATCTGACGAAAGACGTCCCCATCGGCAGAGCGGGCCGGCCCGAGGAGATCGGCCCGGCGGTGTTGCGGCCCTGCGGCCCAGAGGCCAGCTACGTGGTCGGTCACGCACTGACGGTGGACGGTGGAATGACGGTTCAGGGACGGCGCCGCTTGAACGGTTAACGAGGCAAAGCCGGCGCAAACGAGGAGGCTTCACATGAAAGGAACCGTGCTCTATGGACCCGGCGACATCCGCTTCGAGGACCGCGAAACGCCGAAGATTATCGAGCGGACCGATGCAGTCATCCGCATGGCCGCGACATGCGTGTGCGGATCGGATCTGTGGCCTTACAGGGGCTTGCAGCCGACCAACGGCCCGACGCCTATGGGGCATGAGTATTGCGGCGTTGTGGAAGAAGTCGGAAGCGGGGTTAAATCCGTGAAGCCGGGCCAATTCGTAGTCGGCTCGTTCGCAACGTCGGATAACACCTGCCCCCATTGCCATCGCGGTTACCAATCTTCTTGCTCGCGCCGTGAATTCATCACCAGGGCGCAAGCGCCTCTCCTGCGCGTTCCGTTGGCGGACGGAACGCTCGTGGCGACTCCAGATATGCCGGCCAAGGCTCTCGTGCCGAGTCTGCTAACAACCTCGGACGTGCTCGGCACGGGGTGGTTCGCCGCCGACGCAGCCAAGGTGAAGCCTGGGGCGACGGTCGTGGTCGTCGGCGACGGCGCGGTCGGACTGCTCGCGGTGCTCTCAGCCAAGCAAATGGGCGCTGAGCGGATCGTGGCGATGAGCCGGCACGAATCGCGGCAGAAACTTGCGCGAGAGTTTGGAGCAACCGACATCGTGGCCGAGCGAGGCGACGAAGGAGTCGAACGGATCAAAGAACTAACGAAGGGCATCGGTGCAGAGTCCGTGCTGGAGTGCGTTGGCACGCAAGAATCGATGATGCAGGCGATCCGGTCCGCTCGTCCTGGCGGATTCGTGAGCTATGTTGGGGTTCCGCACGGCGTCGAGTTCGACGGGGCGGAGTGGTTCTTTGCCCTCGTTCATCTGCACGGCGGCCCGGCCCCGGTTCGCCGCTATCTCCCTGATCTGATCGATCTCGTGATGGACGAGAAGATCAATCCGGGGAAAGTGTTCGATTTGACGCTGCCGCTCGATCAAGTGGCGGAAGGCTACCGGGCGATGGATGAGCGGCGGGCGATTAAGGCCCTGTTGCGTCCGTAGCGAGAAACTGGCGATTGAGTCGTCGCGGCTGAAGGCGCGCCTGGGGGACAAGCGAGATGAGCCGACAAGACACTGAACGCATCGCGCTGATCACGGGTTCCAATCGGGGTATTGGATTGGAAGCGGCGCGGCAGCTCGCCGGGCGTGGGTATCACGCCGTGATTGCATCCCGCGACGAAGGTAAAGGGCAGACGGCTGCGGAGGGCATCCGGGGGGCCGGCGGCAAGGCGACCGCCCTGCCCTTGGAGGTGAGCAGTTCGGAGAGCATCCGGATCGCTGCACGTCAATTCGAGACGATTTCTGACCGTCTGGACGTTCTGATCAACAACGCGGGCGTTTATCCGGATGAGGGGCTATCGGTTTTGGCCCTCCCGCGCGAGGAGTTGGTCCGGACGTTCCAGACAAACACCTTCGGCGCGCTGGAAGTAACTCAGGCGTTTCTGCCCTACCTACGGAGATCCGCCGGTGCGCGAGTGGTCAACGTTTCCAGCGGCTACGGCCAGTTGGACGGCTTGTCTGACGGCGAGCCCAGCTATTCGCTGTCGAAGCTGGCGCTCAACGGCTTGACCATCATGCTGGCCAAGGCGCTGCGTGCGGACAAGATCGCCGTCAACTCGATGTGCCCGGGCTGGGTGCGCACGGATATGGGCGGCCCGGGCGCGACGCTCTCCGTCGAGCAGGGCGCCGACACGGTGGTCTGGCTCGCTGACGAAGCGCCGCACAAGTTGACGGGAAAGTTCTTCCGCAACCAGCGGGAAATCCCCTGGTAGCGGCGCGCGAGGGGCAGCACACACACAGGGAGAATTGAAATGGATATCAAACGAGTCGGCTCGCAACTTTCGGCGAAGGGCCCGGCAGATTGGTTCACCGGTGCGGTTCGGATCGACCCGCTTATTCATGCGCCTGATCCCGCGCGCCTTCAGGGCGCCTGCGTTACGTTCGAGCCGGGGGCGCGGACAGCATGGCACACGCATCCGCTCGGGCAGACGCTGGTGGTCACATCCGGCACGGGCCGGGCGCAGCGCGACGGCGGGCCGATCGAGGAGATCCGTCCAGGAGACGTAGTCTGGTTTGCTCCCGGCGAGAAGCACTGGCATGGCGCCAGCCCGACGATGGCCATGACGCATATCGCCCTGCAAGAGAGACTGGGCGGCAACGTCGTGGACTGGATGGAGCAGGTCAGCGACGAGCAGTACAGCCGGCTAATATCTTAGAGGTTCGGCCGCAGGCCCTTCCGCGCGAATCGGCCTCGCCTGAAATCTTGAAATCGCCATTACCGCGGTCTTGAGCTAGCATATGTCGATGCATCGACGCCATTTTTTGCTCGGTGCTGCCGCAGCTTCTGTCGCTCGCGCGGAGACTGCTCGTCCCAGCGAGATTCTATACAACGGCAAGATCTACGCGGCTCCCGAAGGGGCCGGGTTCCACTCCATTCAGGCAGTCGCCGTCGCCGATGGCAAAATCGTCGCTGCGGGAAGCGACGCGGAAATTCATGCTCTTGCCGGGCCTCACACGAAGCGGACGGACCTCGACGGCCGGACCGTATTGCCCGGCTTCATTGACTCGCATACGCATGTCGGTTACTTCGGAATCGATCACGTCCGTTCGGTGGATTGCGACCTTCGCTCCCTTGCCGAAATTCAGGGCGCGATCCGGGCGCGCGCCGCCCGGACGCCGAAAGGCGAGTGGGTACGCGGCTTTAAGTACGACGACACGAAGACCGCCGAGGGCCGCAAGCTTAGCCGGCGGGATTTGGATGAGGCTGCTCCTGATCATCCGGTCGCCGTTGGTCACCGGGGCGGACACAGCGGCTTCGCAAATTCCCTTGCTCTGGTTAACCTTCAACTCGGCGACGAGTCGCCGGACCCGAAAGGAGGACAACTGGGCCGCGACGCTACGGGCCGCCTTACCGGCGAGCTCCTGGAAAGCGCCTGGATAGGAATTGCTGGGCTTGGACCGCCGCCCACGCAAGCGGAGCGAGTCCAAGGGGTCAAACTGGTCACGAAGCTCTTCGCACAAGCGGGGATCACTTCCGCCCACGATACATACAGTTCGCCCGAAGATCTCCTGCCTTATCAGAGTGCGTTTGAGGCCGGTGATCTGTCTTGCCGCCTTTACGCGTTTATCTACCACGCCTACATTGACCGGATGATCGCCGCGGGGATTCGCACCGGTTTCGGAAACGATTGGGTGCGTGTCGGCGGAATGAAGCTGATTTGCGACGGCTCCATCTCCGAACGCACGGCAAGAATGAGCCAAGCCTACTTGGGCCGTCCTGATGATGTCGGAATCCTCGTGATGCCCGAGGCCGAGCTTTACGAACTCGCACGCAAAGCGCACGTCGCGGGTTGGCAGATCGGCATTCACGCCAACGGAGATGTCGGCATTGACACCGCGCTAAGAGTTTTTGAGCGCCTCGCACGCGAGCATCCGAGACCAAATGCTCGTTTCCGGATCGAGCACTGCACGCTGATTAACGAACAACTGCTGCAAAGGATTAAGGCGCTCGATGCGATACCTACGCCTTTCTGGACGTACGTGTACTACCACGGCGAAAAGATGAAGGAGTACGGAGCTGAACGCCTGGACCGCATGTTCGCGATGCGCAGCTTTCTGGACCGCGGTATTCGCGTCGCCCCCGGTTCAGACTACGTTCCGGGTCCGTTGTCCCCCATGATGGCGCTGCAGTCTTGCGTCACGCGCACGGACGCCAATGGCAACGTCTGGGGACCGAACCAGAAGATCACGGTCGCTGAAGCGATTCGGGCGAGCACCCGGAACGGCGCCTACGCCTCCTTCGAAGAGAACGTGAAAGGTACGCTCGTGCCTGGCAAGTTTGCGGACCTCGTCGTGCTCGGCCGCGATCCGTTCATCGAAGATCCATCGACACTACGAACGATCCCAGTGGAGAGGACGATGGTTGGAGGCCGCTGGGTCTTTGAATCCTGACGCCAGCAGCTCCGCACGGTGCCCGTCCGCTGGGAACGCAACCAAGCCGCGCCTGATATCTTAAAGGTTTGGTCCGCGGGCGCTTCGCTCCTCAAATGGCAGACAAGACTTACTACATCGAAACCTTCGGGTGCCAGATGAACGTGCATGACTCGGAGAAGGTCCGCGGCATGCTGGCGATGCGCGGGTACGAGCAGAAGGAATCGGCTGATGACGCATCGCTGATCCTCTACAACACCTGTTCGATTCGCGACAAGGCCGAACAGAAAGTGTTCCATCGGCTCGACCTGTGGAAGCGGGATGCCAAGGGCAAGAAGATCGGCGTGCTGGGCTGCGTGGCGCAGCACAATGGCGAAGCCATCTTCGAAACGGCGCCTCACGTCGATTTGGTGTGCGGTTCGGCGTCTTACAACCAGCTGCCGCAATTGCTCGATAGGCTCGATGCCGGGGAGCGGCGAGTCACCGGGCTCAACTTGGACACGGACGAGACTTTCGACTTGCCGGTAGCCGAGAGAGACAATCCGCACTCCGCCTTTCTGACGATCATTGAGGGTTGCAACAAGAACTGCTCCTACTGCGTGGTGCCTTTCACAAGGGGGCCCGAGCGCAGCCGCAGTTCGGCAAGCGTCATGGAAGAGGCGGCGCGGATTGTTGCGGGCGGGATAGCCGACATTACCCTGCTAGGCCAGACCGTCAATAGCTACCGTGATCCGTCGCCGGCGGGCTGGACGTTCGCCCGGCTGCTGGCGGCGATCGGTGAAATGGACGGAGTCCGGCGAGTCCGGTTCACGACCTCGCATCCGCAAGATTTCACGCGCGACATTGTCGAAGCGATCGAGTCAAACCAGAGACTGTGCGACTGGATTCATTTGCCGGTGCAGTCGGGCTCTTCGCGGCTGTTGGCAGCCATGCGCCGCACGTATAGCCGCGATCAGTATCTGCGGGTGATCGACATGATTAGGGCCGCGAAACGCCAGATCGCGCTGTCGACCGACATCATCGTCGGCTTTCCGGGCGAGACGCAGCAGGACTTCGAAGACACGTTGTCCCTGCTGCAGGAGGTCGAGTACGCGTCGCTGTTCGCCTTCAAGTATTCCCCGCGTAAAGGCACCGATTCGATGGACTACGCCGATCACGTGCCGGAAGAGGAAAAGAAGGAGCGGCTGGCGATTCTGCAGAACTTGCAGCAACGCATCCAGCGCAAACACAACGAGAGCCGGGTCGGGATGGACGAAGACGCTCTGGTCGAGGGCTATCGGGACAAGTTCCAACAGTGGATCGGCCGGACGACCCAGAATCGGGTTCTCAATTTCGACGACCCTCGAGGCTTCGCGGCGGGCCAGGACCTGCGCGGGGCATATTGCAATGTCAGGGTCACCAAAGCAGGCCCCAACGGCCTAATCGGCGAGCTGGTTTCGGTTGCGCATCGCCCGCTTGCGGCCCGCAGCGCTCCGGCCTTGCATGTCCTGCAATAGGGCCGGTCGAGCATTCGCCTTGCCAGATCCGTCTTCACAGGGGAGAATGTCGTCATGGAAGTCGAAATGAAGATTCGTGGATTGATGTTGGACCCGGTCACGAATCTGCCGATCGTCATCCTGCGAAATCTGGATGGAAACAGCGTGCTGCCGATTTGGGTGGGCGCTTATGAAGCCAACGCGATCGCCCTGGAAATCGAAAAAGTGGCGGCGCCGCGGCCGATGACTCATGACTTGATCCGTAACGTGCTGCTAGGCACCGAAACGATGCTGCGCAAAGTAGTCGTGAGCGAACTGAAAGAC
>CAMPKL010000206.1 GCA_946887065.1 uncultured Bryobacterales bacterium | reverse complement strand
GGAGATCCCGCAGTACTTCGCGCCGGTGGCGACACTGGGTCCGGGCAACTCACGGCTGGTCTATGAACCAGCGCTATTCGCTGCGGCCCGAGTGCCCTTCACGGACGCGCGGCGAAACATCGATTTCGCGGAGGATGTCTCGTTCACAACGGCTTTGGAAGACGGGCCCATCGCGGTGGACTGGCGGACCGCGGCGGAAATTTCGCTGACGGCGCCGGAGTTGGAGAGTGAGCCTGCCGATCGGGCCGCCGACTTCGGCGAGCTGACTTCTGAGGCCTCGACGGCGCAGGCATTTAAGAAGTGGGAAGCAGCGTTCAAGAACTGGATCTATGCCGAACGCAAGCTCACGCTCTATAGCAGCGAGTCGCTCAAAGAAGTCTCGCGGCCCGGAGAGAACGAGCGCGACTTCCGCATTCGACTGGAGCAACTGGCCCGCGAAGAGCGGGATCACCTGAAAGAGGGCTTGCAGAAGAAGTACGCGCCCAAGATTGCGCGCCTTGAAGAGCGCGTGCGCATCGCCGAACAACGAGTCGTGAAAGAGAAAGAACAGGCTGGATCGCAGACGATGCAGTCGGCAATTTCGATCGGCGCATCGCTGGTGGGGGCGTTGTTCGGACGGAAGATTCTGAGTGCCACGAATGCGCAACGCGTCGGTACCGCGGCCCGGTCGGCAGGCCGTATCGGCAAGGAGCGCCAGGACATCGGCCGGGCGGAAGAGAACCTGGAATCGGCGAAGGCGGATCTGGAAGGGATCGAGACGGAACTGCGCGAGGAGTTGGAGAATCTGGAGGTCCGCATCGATCCGTTGACCGAGAGGTTTGAAGAGATTCAGATTGGTCCCAAGAAAACGGCGATCGAGGTGAAGATGTGCGGCTTGTGCTGGTTGCCCTATTGGCGAGGCGAGGACGGATCGAGCCGAGCGGCCTGGCGCGCGTGACTTAAGCATTCGGACGATGGGCGTTGACCCCTTTTCCTCTAAGAATCGCTCCCTCACGGTCGCGGCTTCGCGGCACTCGGCGCGGAGTATTGACGTTGAGGCGAGACCCGGCGCTGGGGTTGATGTTCTAACTCCAGTGCAGCATGGCGGGTCAAGCATACAATGGGGCGAGTTGAGCCGCCTCGTTGCCGCCCTCGCTAGTCCATCTGGTCGCGGACTATTTGTTGTTTCGCCGAAGGTGAACTGAAATCGATGCAATCCGCTGAACTCGTCCGGCGCCTGGGACCCGCCAGCGCCGCTGCGCTCGTCGTATCGAACATGGTCGGAACGGGGATCTTCGGCACAAGCGGATTCTTGGCCGGCGACTTGGGTTCGCCCGCAATCCTGTTGGCCATCTGGCTGGCCGGCGGATTGGTCGCACTGGCCGGCTCTGTTTGTTATGCGGAGTTGGGGATTAACTTTCAACGCTCGGGCGGAGAGTACATCTATCTGACCGAGCGCTACGGCCCGGCATGGGGCTTCATCAACGGTTGGGTTAGCTTCACGGCAGGCTTTTCGGCGCCGATCGCCGTGACTTGTTTGGCGATGGTCTCGTACCTCGCGTATTTCAACCCTTCGCTGGATCCGCAGAACGCGGAAGCGATGCGCATCGCTCTGGGGCCGCTAACGATCAACCTCGGTCCGGGAGCGCTCATCGGATGCGGAATCATCGCGGTGCTCACGACCCTGAACTTGGTGGGCGTGGGCGTCGCGTCGCGAGTACAAAATGCGCTCACCGTGCTGAAGCTGACGGTGCTGAGCGCCCTGTTGGTCTTAGGCTTCGCCATCGGCAAAGGCGATTGGAGTCATTTTTCGCAGGCCACGGAGCGGACTTCGTCGTTGGGCCTGCCAGCCCAGTTTTTCATCAGCTTGGTGTTCGTCTACTGGGCCTATTCCGGCTGGAATGCCGCGGTCTATGTGGCTGAGGAGATTAAAGAGCCTGAGAAGACGCTGCCGCGGGCGATGATCACGGGCGCGATCTTCGTGACGTTTTTCTATATCGCGCTGAACTGCCTGTTCATCTACGCAAATCCATTGGAGGAAATGAAAGGCGTGGTTGCGGTAGGCGCTCAGGCTGCCGGCTCTTTGTTCGGGGAGGCCGGCGGACGGTTCTTTGCGGTCGCAATGGCTGCCTCGCTGATGGCGACGATCAACGCGATGTGTTTGGTGGGGCCGCGCGTCTACTACGCGATGGCCCAGAATAAGGCATTTTTCCCGGCGGCGGCGAAGGTCCATCCGACTTGGAAAACGCCCTATGTGGCCATTCTGGCCCAGGGCGCTTTCACGATTGTGCTGATCTTGACGGGAACATTTGAATCGCTGGGCAACTATATCGGCTTCACGCTTTGGCTGTTCTCTTCGCTGGCGGTGTTCGCGGTTTTTCAATTTCGCAACCGTCCAGGGTGGAAACGGTTGCCGGCCGTCAGCTTCGCCTGGCCGCTGATCCCGGCGTTTTATACGTCGGTAAACGTGTTGATTTTTCTCTACTTCGCCTGGGGCAAGAGTTGGGAAGCGATGTGGACGTTGCTGACGATCGCGATCGGGGCATTCGCCTACAGCCGTTTTCGATCTCGCTAGCCACGGCTGTGCCGCTGCCCGGCGGCATGCGAGAATAGATAGTTTCCAGGGTCACAAAACAGAGGGAAGCGACTTTCTAATGAATACTTTCGGCGCAAGGGCGACTCTTTCCGCGGGCGGCGGCAAGTATGAGATTTTCCGGTTAGGAGCGCTCGATCAGGCGAAGTGCGCTCGATTGCCGTTTTCGCTGAAAGTATTGCTGGAGAATCTGCTGCGCCATGAAGACGGGCTGACCGTCAAGACGCAAGACATCGACGCGTTGCTCAATTGGGACCCGCAGGCGACTCCAGACCAGGAGATCGCCTTCCGGCCGGCACGCGTGTTGATGCAAGACTTTACGGGCGTTCCGGCGGTGGTCGATCTCGCGGCTATGCGCGAGGCGATGAAAGCCATGGGGGGCGACCCGGCAAGGATCAACCCGCTACAGCCCGCCGAACTGGTCATCGATCATTCCGTTCAAGTCGACCGTTTCGCCAGTCCCGAAGCGCTGAAGTTCAACACGGAGCTGGAATATACGCGGAACCGCGAGAGATATCAGTTCCTCAAGTGGGGCCAACGCGCCTTTGACAACTTCAAGGTCGTGCCGCCGGAGACTGGAATTGTCCACCAGGTGAACATCGAGTACCTCGCTCGGGTCGTCTTTAGCCAAAAGAACAAGGGCGTTCTGCAGGCATACCCCGACACATTGGTCGGGACGGACTCCCACACCACGATGGTGAACGGTCTGGGCGTGCTCGGTTGGGGCGTGGGCGGCATTGAGGCAGAGGCCGCGATGCTGGGCCAGCCTATCTCCATGCTGATTCCGCAGGTGGTCGGCTTCAAGCTTAGCGGCAAGTTGCCTGAAGGTGCGACGGCTACCGACTTGGTGCTGATGGTAACGGAGAGGCTCCGTAACAAGGGCGTCGTCGGCAAGTTCGTCGAGTTCTACGGGACGGGGCTGTCACAGCTCTCGCTCGCGGATCGGGCAACGCTAGGCAACATGGCGCCGGAGTTCGGCTCCACCTGCGCCATCTTCCCGATTGACGACGAAACGCTACGCTACCTCCGGTTGACGGGCCGTTCGGACGATCAAGTCAACCTTGTCGAAGCATATGCCAAGGAACAAGACATGTTCCGCACGGACGAGACGCCCGAGCCGATCTACACGGACTCGTTGGAACTCGATCTAGCGGATGTCGAGCCGAGTCTCGCTGGTCCGCGACGTCCGCAAGACCGCGTGCCTTTGAAGAAAGCGAAGCAGATGTTCGCCGACGCGCTGCCGACCGTTCTCTCGACGCGAGCGCCGAAGATTCCCAAGGGCGACAACGTCGCTGAGATGGATGCGGCCGGAGCGCTTGAGGACAGTTCCATCGCAGTCGCTGAGCATCCGGGCGTTTCGCTGACGATAACCGATGCGAAGCACACGCTGCGGCACGGATCGGTCGTGATCGCCGCGATTACTAGTTGTACGAACACGTCGAATCCGGCCGTGATGATGGCGGCCGGTCTGGTCGCTAAAAAGGCCGTAGCCAAAGGACTTCAAACCAAGGCTTGGGTCAAGACCTCCCTCGCCCCGGGCTCCAAGGTCGTCACAGAGTACTTGCGGCAGTCTGGTCTGCTTGAGTATCTCGACATGATCGGCTTCAACCTCGTTGGATACGGCTGCACGACTTGCATCGGCAATTCAGGGCCGCTGCCGCAGGAAGTCTCCGACGCGATCAAGGAAGGTGACTTGGCGGTCTGCTCCGTGCTTTCCGGCAATCGCAACTTCGAGGGCCGTATCCACCCCGAAGTGCGAATGAACTACCTCGCCTCGCCGCCGCTCGTTGTCGCCTACGCCTTAGCGGGACGCATGGACATCGATCTGCAAGGGGAGGAGTTGGGAACTGACCTTGAGGGCGAGCCGGTCTACCTGAGGGACATCTGGCCGTCGCAGCGCGAGATCCAAGAGGAAATCGTCAAGACGGTCACCTCGGAGATGTTTAAGAAGACGTACGCCAACGTATTCCAAGGCGAAGAGAAGTGGGCAAGCCTGAGCGCTACGGATTCCGAGCTTTATGATTGGGACGGCGCGTCAACCTACATTCGCAAGCCGCCTTTCTTCGTCGACATGGCTCCCGAGCCGACTGCTGTTGCGGATATCAGCGGCGCCAGAGCCTTGGCGGTGTTAGGCGACAGCGTCACCACCGATCACATCTCGCCCGCGGGCGCGATCAAAGCGGATTCACCGGCCGGTAAATGGCTGCTGGAGCAAGGCGTCCAAAAAGCGGACTTCAACTCTTACGGATCGCGCCGGGGCAATCACGAAGTTATGATGCGCGGAACGTTCGCCAACGTGCGTCTCCGCAATCAGTTGGCCCCCGGCACGGAGGGCAGTTGGACCGAGCTACTGCCGGGCGGCGAGCGGCTGTCGATCTACGACGCCTCGATGCGATACCAAGAAGCGGGGACGCCTCTGGTCATCCTGGGCGGGAAAGAGTACGGTTCGGGCTCCTCGCGCGACTGGGCGGCCAAGGGCACAGCGCTGTTGGGCGTCCGCGCCGTGCTGGTCGAGAGCTACGAGCGCATTCACCGCTCGAACTTGATCGGAATGGGCGTACTGCCGCTGCAATTCTTGCCCGGCGATTCGGTCGAGAAACTGGGCTTGAGCGGCCGTGAGACGTTCGACATCAAAGGGATGAAGGGCGGCGAAGCCAAGCAGGTGACGGTTCGGGCGACATCGGACGGCGGCGCTGCGATTGAATTCCAGGCCGCGGTTCGCATCGATACGCCACAAGAGGTCGAGTACTACAAGAACGGCGGCATCCTGCAGTACGTGCTGCGCCAGATCCTGAAGTCGTAAGACTGTCGTAAGGCGATTCACGGACCGCGAACTTCCCCTAGTTTTCTGTCCTCTGCTTGTCGGGGTAGAATTGCCTGGTTGAGCGAAAAAAACAAGGCTCTGGTGCGCGATTGGATCGAGGCGGGCTGGAACCAGCGCCGCGATTCAGCGATCGAAGATTTTTGCGCCGAAGATTTTTCTGGACAGGACGCCCGGCATGGCCTCTTGTGGGGCCACGACGGCATCGGGCGCTTGATGGCCCAGATGCTGATCGCCTTCCCGGATCTCAGAGTGCGCATCGACGATCTGGTTGCCGAGGGCGACCTCGTCGTCTGCCGGACTACCTCCACGGGGACCCATCGCGCCGACTTTCTGGGGCTGCGCGCGACCGGTCGTTGCATCGCGATGTCGGCCATTGTCCACTTCCGCATTGAGGCAGGACGGATCAAGCAAGCCTGGCGCGTGTGGGACGCGTTGGGGGTGCTGAAGAGCCTCACCTCTCCACAGGAGTTTAAAGGCGGGATGGGCTTCGCGCCGGAGATTCGCGACCTACCCCGATCGGAAACCGATCTCAATCGCGCGGCTCTCAACTGTCTGGTTGACGGCGTTTGGAACCACGGCAACATCAACATCAGCAATGCGCTGCTGGCCGACGATTTCGTGTTGCGGGACCCGAACGCTCCCGCCGCGTATACGGCAGATCAGTGGCGAATCCGCATAGCCGAGGTCGGGCAGGCGTTCTCCAATGCACGATTTGAAATCCAGAGCTTGATCGCCGAAGGCGATGCCGTAGCCTGCCGCTTCCGCTTCGACGCGCTGCACGGAGGCAAATGGATGGGTTTCCCGGCAACGGGGGCGACCATATCGAGCGACGGGGCATTGATCGCGCGGATGTCCCTGGGACGTTGCCGGGCGCTATGGCAGGTGCGGGACGAATACGGGATTTATCAGCAGTTGCAAAACGCACAACCCGTGGTGCGCGCCGCGTCCGCAGGCGGCTAGCGTTCCATCAACCAGATGTCGCGAAACATCACGACGCTGCCGCGGTCGTGCAGTTGGAGTCCGATCGGGCCGGTCAGCGGACGATCCGGGAGGCCGGGGTGCTCAGCGACTACGATCCCGTTGACCGAGACGCGGATGCCGCTCTTGCGCGACTCGACGTTGAGACTGTTCCAGCCGTCGAGTTTCTGCACGCCCGTCCTGGCGCGCTCTACCCCGTAGATGCTGCCGGTCGGCCACTGATCGGACCCGCCAGCGTTGATCTGAATCTCGTAACCGACGTGGGCTGGCGTCC
>CAMPKL010000205.1 GCA_946887065.1 uncultured Bryobacterales bacterium | reverse complement strand
ATGTGGGCCATGGAACGGGGCAAGGCCGTCTATTGCCAGAAACCTCTCACGCGAACCATTTGGGAAGCGCGCCAACTGACCGAAGGCGCCGCGAAGCACAACGTCGCGACCCAAATGGGCAACCAGGGCTACTCCGAAGACGGCACACGCCGTGCGGCGGAGATCATCTGGTCCGGCGAAATCGGCGGCGTCACCGAAGTGCATGCTTGGACAAACAGACCCATTTGGCCCCAAGGCGTTGACAAGGTTGCGCCGAAGCAGCCGATCCCGCCGACCATGGATTGGGACACTTGGCTAGGCATTGCGGACGAGCGGCCCTACAACGGCGACTTCTATGCGCCGTTCAACTGGCGCGGCTGGTATGACTTCGGCTGCGGCGCCCTGGGCGACATGGCGTGCCACATCCTGGGATCGACCAACATGGCGCTCATGCTGGACGCGCCGACCAGCGTGGAAGTGTTGAGCCAGGAAGGCAAGAATCCGCATACGTTCCCGACCAAGTCGGTGATCCGCTTCGATTTCCCGGCACGCAAGAACATGCCGGCCGTGAAGGTCTTCTGGTACGACGGCGCCGAGGATGCAGCGTATCGTCCCGATGCCTTGAAGGGCGAACGTCTGATTCCCATTAGCGAACGTTCGATGCGCGGGATGGCCACCAGGCCCGACCGAACGCAAGAAGACATCGATCAGTTTGAGGCCAGAGCGCAGGCTAACGGCGCATTGTTCGTCGGCGAAAAAGGGTACATGGCGACGGATACCTATGCCGAGTCGGTTCACTTGTTGCCGCGCCGCCGCAACGACTACTACGCCATGCCGCCGGAACTGCTGACTCGTTCGCCTGGCCACTATCAGGATTGGATTCGAGCGGCGAAGGGCGGGTCGCCGTCGTGTTCCGACTTCTCGGTTGCCGGTCCGTTCACCGAGTGGATCTTGCTGGGCGTTTTGGCCCTGCGCTTCGAAGGCAAGCTCGAGTGGGACCACGCCGATATGCGCGTGACGAATAACGAAGCGGCCAACGAATTCATCAAGCCCACCTTCCGCAAGGGCTGGAGCTGGACCTAGGCTGCGGCGATGAACAATTTTCGACGGCGGGCCTTGCTGCTGGCGCTTTTCGCGCTCGCCGTCGTGATTGCCGCGCAGACGACGCGAGAGACGCGCTTGGCCGTCACAATCGTCGATGCGAAGACCGGCGAGCCGACGCCTGCGCGAGTTCGGCTGCTCAGCGGAACAGGGAGCGCCCTAACCCCTAACGGCGCTTTGGCGATTTCCTCGGCCGGGCTTGGCGCCCCCGCCGAGGCGATTTCCGTACTCTATGGCCGCGACGACAGGGCTGAAGGATTCGTGCTGCAGCAGGACGGCTCGTTCTACGTCGACGGATCGTTCGCCATGAACCTGTGGCCAGGCGAATATCAGTTGGAAATTTCCAAAGGCTATGAATTCGTGCGCGAGAAGCACAACGTCAATGCCGGCCCTGGGCGCGGCATCGAACTCGACATCAGCCTCAAGCGCTGGATCGATATGCCCGCGCGCGGCTGGTATTCGGCGGACGATCACATACATTTGCGGCGCTCCCCCAAGGACAACGCCGCAATCCTGCGCTGGGTCGCGGCCGAGGGAATCCATATCGGCAATCTGTTGCAGATGGGCGATTTCTGGACCTACGTGTTCTCGCAGTACGGTTGGGGCGAAGCGGGGCGCTATCGCGAAGCGGACAACTTGTTGGCCTCCGGGCAAGAGGAACCGCGCACGCCCGAGATCGGCCACACCATTTCCCTCGGAGCGAATGATTTCGTTCGCTCGCGCGACGACTACTACTCATTTGATCGGCTTTTCGACCGCATCGATGAGAGAGGCGGCATCAGCGGCTTTGCGCACCAGGCGATGTCTTTCCACGGTTATCGCGGAATGACGCTCAACGTGTTGCGCGATAAGGTCGACTTCGTCGAGTTGTTGCAGTTCTGCGTTGATGGCGGCCCGCTCCACACCGAGCACTACTATCGCTTTCTCAATCTCGGCTATCGTCTAACCGCGTTGGCGGGTTCGGATTTCCCTTGGTGCGGTCGAGGCGAAATCGGTAGTCCGGAGCGAACCAGCCAGATCGGCGATGCGCGCTTCTATACCTACGTCGGCGACGAGTTCTCTTATGAGAGTTGGTTCGCTGCTCTCAAGGCGGGGCGAACATTCGCCAGCACGGGGCCTGTCGTTGAGATCACCGTCAACGGCAAAGGGCCTGGGGAAACCGTGAATGTCGCGCCCGGAGCAACACTGCATGTTGCGGCGAAGGCGTTCGGTCATGCTTCTCAGATTCCGCTGACGGAGTTGGAGATTGTCGGACATGGCCGCGTGCTCAAGCGGGTCGTCGCGCGGAACAATTCCGAAGAACTCTCCATCGAGATGGAACTGCCTGTGACGCACGGCATCTGGCTGGCGGTGCGCGCCAAGGCAGGACCCACGCAGATTGCACATTCCACTCCGGTCTACGTGACGATGGACGGCGGCGGTTTTCATGATCCCGATGCCGCCGCGGCGAACTTGGCTCTGTGCGAGCGCGACCTCAAAGAAATTGAGCAGGAGTTGGCCAACCCGGGGCGCCAATTGGATAGCCAAGCCTGGCGGCACAGGGAAGAACTAGAAAGGCAAATCGCCGAAACGCGCGTCGTGTTGCGTGAGCTTGGCCAGAGTTTGATCGCTCAATGAATTCCTTCCTGTCCGGTAGGCGGCCGGGCGTGACCGCCGGTGCCGCTGCGCTAAAATTCTCAAGCATGAAGACGCTCGTCCTGTTTCTCTCGCTGATGACGCTAGCTCTCTTCCCTGTACTCGCTCCGGCGCAGGGGGCCGATGCCGCGCCGCCCGACGTCAAGCCGATCAGCATCACCTGCGAGGAGTGCCCCTATCCCTACCCCAGCAAGTACTTCGACATGACCACGTACGGGCAGGACGTACGCATGGCCTACATGGACGTTGCGCCGGAAGGCCAGCCCAACGGACACACGGTGCTGGTCCTGCACGGCAACAACTTCGCCGGCTTCTACTTCGGCAATATCGCCGAGGCGCTCAGCAAGGCCGGCTTCCGGGTCATCGTGCCCGACCAGATGGGCTACGGCCGCTCTTCGAAGCCGATCATTCCCTACAGCCTCAACGACTTCGCCCGCTATACGCACGACATGCTCGTGAGCCTGGACATCTCAAGGGTCATGGTCGTCGGCCACTCGATGGGCGGGATGCTCGCGACGCGCTTCGCCACGCAATATCCGGAGACGACAGAGCGTCTCGTGCTCTACAACCCGATCGGTCTCTCCGATGCACGCTTCAGCCGGCCCGCCGCCAACATCGACGAATCCTACCAGCGCACGCGCGGCGCGACTTACGAATCGGTCCGCGCCAGCCTGATGCGCTACGTCGCCCACAAACCGGAGGCCTGGAACGACGCCTTCGAAACCTACGCCCGCATCCGCTACGGTTGGACTCTAGGCGCCGGCTGGCCCCGGCTGGCCATGGTGCAGACGCTCATCAGCAACGTCATCTACGCCGATCCGGTCGTCTACGACTGGGAGCACATTCAGACGCCCACACTTGTGTTCGGCGGCGCCGAGGACGTTCTGCCCGGCACGGCCGAACTCTTCCAACAGCGAATGAAGCACGTCGCGGAAACGATTCCCGGCGGCAAAGCGCGCCTGCTGCTCCTACCCGGCCTCGGCCACGTCCCGCACCTGGAAGATCCAGCACAGACGATCCCGCCGCTCGTCGCTTTCCTCAAGGAAGGCGTCTAGGAGCCCCCACCCCCCGCAGCCAAGCCCCAACAAAGTCAGCCCGGTACGTAAGCGCCGGGGTCCCACTTAGGCGGGGACCGGCGCGGCGGCTCTGGAAAGGGGCGTTGACCTTTTGACCAACCTAACGGACCGGAACCGTAACTTCGTTGCTGATGCGGCCTCTATAGAGCAAGCGGATCGGCGCCGCATCGCCGGCGGCAATTCCCGCCGGCACGCGTATGTTTATTTGGCCAAGTCCGGGGTACAGCGCATGGTTCCCGAAATACGTCACCTCGGCCATCTCTCCGCCGAAAACGACCTGTGGAGGAATGACGCTCCCTTCGGCGAGCCCAGTCACGTAGAGCAGGAGGTACTCCCCTGCCGTCACAGGATTAGACGCGGAAACCATTTGATAGTCGGCATGCTGGATTGCCGCGGTATCTTGGCCATTCACCGTCACGGTCAGCATGACGGGCGGCGGTACAGCCTGCGGCGGCCGGTAGACTTCAGCCGTCCGGCCTTTGAGCTCACCTGGGTATAAGGTCGGAATCTCGCCTCCGGTGAGCAGGACCGATCCATCATTCAGGAGCGTGACGCTGCCGGCTCGAGGAACGGTCATGTTGCCTGCCGTTCCAAAGATGTCTAGCAAAGGATCGTAGAGTTCCGTAAACGCCGTGCTTACGACGTTAAATGGGTCCAACACGCCCCCGGCGATGAACACCTTGCCGTCGGGCAGAAGCACCGATTGATGAAACAAGCGCGCGGCCCACATGCTTTGCGTGGCTAAGGATTCATCGCTGGCCGGATCGTAGACTTCGGCGTCGAGACTCTGACCCCAATCATCGCCCCAGCTGAGCACAGTGCCTCCCGCCAAGAGCATCCTGCCGTCGGGGAGCAGGGTTGCGGTGCGGCCATACATTGCCGTGTTCCCCCCATAGCCGAGAATGGAACGACCGCCCAACATCGCGCCGCCAAGGGAGAACGAATCAGTGAACGGATCGTACACTTCAATGGAAGGCCAGGATGCAATAAGGACTTTGCCGTTGGCCAAGAGCGCGGTTCCCGCGCCGCCATAGCCTTCATTCGGATTCAGGTTGGGGGCGGAGAACGGGACGACATACTCGCCGGCATAGCTGAAGTTTCCGGTGGCGGTGTCGTAGAGTTCCGCGCGCGCTATGGGGGCCTTGGCATATCCGCCGTTCAGCATGACCTTGCCGTTGGGTAGCAGCGTCGTTTTCCCCATTTGCTGCTGCGGGATGCCAGTTGGGCTGAACATCCCGGTGGCCGGGTCGTAAAGATTGGCCGTACTCGAACCAAGTCTGTTGCGGCCCAGGATCAAGACTTTGCCGTTTGGGAGCAACGCAGCCGATTCGCTCCTATGACCCTGCGGAAGGCTCCCAGTAGGGCTGAACGTGGCCGTCGCGGGGTCATAAAGCTCGGCTTGTTCAACGCCGCCTCCCGCAATTAAGACCCGGCCATCGAATAACAGCGTGGCTGTGTGGGAGCCCCGGACACGGACCATGTCCCCGACGCGTGTGAAGGCGCCTCCGGTTTGCCCCGCAAGCGGCGGCGCCGCGGCAAGCGCGAACCACAAAATTGCGGCCAAGGAACCGCGGAAGAGTCTGTGCCTGGCAATGACCATGGAGGTCATGATGCCGCTGAAGTGGAAACGAAGTAACGATAAGACGCCGAAAGAACAACTAAAATAGCCGGCACGCGGTGAAGCAGTGGCAAGTTACTCCGATCTCCCCAATAGCGCTCTGAACCGCATATATCCGAGACTCAGCCACCAGTGGACGGCGGAACGTGACGTTTTGATCCTCGTGCTATGGCGCCGCGACCGGAACCTTGAGGCCAAGCACCGACAACTTGCCGTAGACGCTCAAAATGATCTCGCGGTCGCCGGTACCGCCTGGAGTTGAAGGTACGACCATGTTCAGCTGCCAAAGGCCGGCAGCGCTGGGAGCGGCGCCGATGTAGAGAATATTCTCTGCAGCGAGCGGAACCCCGCCGAACGATATTTGAGCATTGGCCTCGGGTAACAGCGCTGCGGCTCCCTGCACGATCTCGCCCGTCTGGATGGGCGCGATCGTAGGCCCCCATCCTGTCCCGTAGATCGAGATGATCTCGCCGGGCTTGGCCGGCCGGGAAATCCGCCCGAACTCGTCGGTAAAGGCGCCGGTGTGAGAGACAGGCGTTCCATCCTGAAAGCGCGCCGCGACGTAGCCAGCAAAGCGGAAGAACCCGGGCGTGGCTCGTTCGATTTCGACTGTAGCGGTATGTATTGCCTTCGGGAACGCTGTGTCGCAGTCTTTCAACACCGTAAGCTGGTTGGGGCCGGTAGGCGTCTCCGCCGGAACCTGGAAGTTGACTTGATTCCCGGTCACCGCCCATAGCGGGGCAAAGACGCCGTTGATTTGCACGCACGCTCCGAGCGCCACCGTGCTGATCTTGCCTTCTTCCGTTAGCGTGGGGGCTAACTGCCAACCCGTGGCGATACCGCTTGCAAAGACGCTTCCTAAAGCAAGGGGAGACAGCGCGGCTTGACGCGGCGCCAGAGTCGCCAACACTACGCTGGGAAACGGCGGGGCGTCTTCTGGAGGCGCCCCTGTTAGCTCAGGCTCCAGACTTCCATCGACTTTGGCGATATAGTCCGTTGCGTTCTGCCACAACCCCAACGTCTCCGAATCAAACCAGATCGCCTTGGTTGCCCAGGGCTGGAAAAAGCCGCCCGCTCTCACCAGGGAGCCGCCGGCCGAATCCATGAACCACAGCTCGTGGGTCGGCAGGTTGGAGTCTTGGCTCGAGAGAAATGCGATTTTCGACCCGTCCGGAGACCAGCTAGACCACCCATTCGACCCCGGGCAGCCCCGCCACCTCCTCTGGGGCGCGCTGCGCA
>CAMPKL010000204.1 GCA_946887065.1 uncultured Bryobacterales bacterium | reverse complement strand
GAAGAATTGATCGAAACCGCCCGCGAGTGGCTATCCGACGGCGCTTACGTCCTGGGCATCCAGCCCGCTCCCGAGCGCCGCTCCAGCTCCAACGGAGCCGACCGGTCCGCCCCGCCCCCCAGCACCGGCAAGACCAAGCTGTCGCTCCCCCAGTTCGAAAAAGCGACTCTCTCCAATGGCCTGCAAGTCGTTCTCGCTCAGCGGCATGAGATTCCAACCGTCGAGTTGTCCCTGATTGTCGACGCGGGGTTCGCGGCGGACCAGTTCACCCCCTCGGGCGTGGCCAGCATGACCATGGCGATGCTCGATGAGGGCACCACGACCAGGACATCTCTCGAAATCGACGATCAACTCGATCGCCTCGGCGCCGGCCTGGGCGGCCGAGCAGGCCTCGATACCTGCTACGTCGGTCTTTCAGCCCTAACCGAGCAACTCGGTCCATCACTGGAACTGTTCGCCGACGTAATCTGCAACCCGTCCTTCCCCGACGGCGACTTCCACCGCCTTAAGCGGCAACGGCTAGCGCGAATTGAGCAGGAGAAGAGCGCTCCCTCCAGCACCGCCTTCCGGCTGCTTCCCCATCTGCTCTTCGGCTCGACGCACGCTTACGGCACGCCCCTAACCGGCACCGGCCACCCAGACACAGTCACCGCGATGACGCGCGGAGACTTGGTCGCCTTCCACCGCACCTGGTTGCAGCCCAGCCGATCCTCTCTAGCAGTGGCCGGCGACGTGACCCTGGCCGAGCTTTTGCCCCTCCTAGAGCAGCATCTGGGACACTGGCAGGACTCCGCCCCGCCGCCGCTAAAAAACATCGCCCAAGTGCCGCTCCCCGACCGGCGCGCCATTTACCTTGTCGACAAGCCCGGCGCCCACCAGAGCGTCGTCATCGGCGGCCTGCCGGCGCCGCCCACGAGTAACCCGCACGAACCCGCGATTGAGATGATGAACGCCATCCTCGGCGGCGATTTCGCTTCGCGCATCAACCAGAACATCCGCGAGGAAAAACACTGGTCCTACGGCGCGCGCACCATGTTTGTCGACGCCAAGGGCCCCCGGCCGTTCCTGCTTTACGCGCCAGTCCAAGCGGATAAGACCAAGGAGACTCTTCAGGAATTGGACATGGAACTCCGCGCCGCCCTGGGCCTGAAACGCTTCACCGCCGAAGAGTTGCAACAGGCCAAGAACAACGCAACCCTCAGCCTGCCTGGAAGCTTCGAAACCAAGCGGGCCGTAATCGGAGCCATGCAGGACATCCTCATCTACGGCCTCCCGGAAAACCATTTCGAACTCTATGCCGATCGAATCAACGCCGTCACCATCGCCGAAGCCGAAGCCGCTGCGAAGCTCATCCTCGATCCCGACCGCGTGATTTGGATAGTCGTCGGCGATAGTGCGACGATCGAAGGCCCCCTCTCCGAACTCGGCTGGGGACCCATCCGGCGCATGGACGTCGAAGGGAATCTCCTTTAGTCCGCGAGCTTAGTTGTTGTGCGACTCGACGAACCAGAGCTGTTTGTCGACAGCGCGAGAGATTTGCGTGAATAGATCCTGCGTGCCCGCATCGCCCTCGGCTTCCGCCGCATCGATGCCTTTGCGTACGCTCTTGCCGAACGCCGCCAGCGCGTTCGCCAGCGCCTCGACATGCTCCGGCCCGGTCCGGATTTCAAGCGGATAGGCGTCCAGCGCGCTTTTCGCCGCGACAGTCTTAGCCCGCCCGTCGGCAACGCCGCCCAGCGCGGTACTGCGTTCCGCGATCTCGTCGACCCACTCCCTCGCTTCTGCCTCTATTGCATCAAATAGCTCGTGCAACGCTATGAAATTGGGACCTTTAACGTTCCAGTGAGCCTGTTTGGCCTGAAGCTGCATGTCAATTGCGCTGACCAGCTTCTCCTGCAAGAGCCCGACGACCGTCTCTCGCTTTGCCTCGGGCAGATCGTTCTTCGTCGCATTTAGTTTGGTCAGTGTGGTCGTGGCCATAATCTTCCTCTTCATCTCGTAGATGCGGCAACGCTGAAAACCGATGCGCGAATTTTCATTCGTGACGGTAACTAGCGCGGGCCAACCAGACCCAAACTAGATACAGGTTCGTCCGTTGTCGTTTCTCTCTACGATTGGTGTTGCGGCAACCGCCGCGGGCCTAATTATTCTTCCATTGGCGATGGCGCAAAGCGCGTCTAGCGCGGGCGGGGGAGTTACCGTCGTCCCCCTCCCTTTGAAGGAAGGCTACGCCGACTCCGCCGCCCCCAACGCCTTTTCATTCGCCTGCTCCGATACGGCTGGACCCCTGGAGATCTACTGCCGTGATCGAGGCCTGCCTTTCGAGCCGGACCTCGTCCAGCCCAACGGCAAGTTCGCGGCCTGCCACATTTACTACGAGCCGACGCTGCCGGGTTTCCGCGCTTCCGTCGAAGACTTGCCCATCCAAAGGCTCTACGTCGCCGTGGATCCCCTGAACTTCTTCGCCGATGCCGAGTATTCGGGCAGCAGTCTCGACATCGCCAAGACCGTTTTGGGTAAGCTTCCGCGCTCCGTCGACGTTCGGCTGAGCGTCTCAGGCAGCTTTCCCAAAGAGCTTTGGCAGCCTACCGCGGCCTATCACTTCGGGGGCACGCCCCACCATCTCGACTTCTTCGACACGGGTCTCGAACAGGCGCATCCCTGGACCCAGGACCATCTCGAAGCCGGCACGGTACACGGCGAACGGCGCGTCTTGATACCCCGTCACTTGTACGAAGGCCGCCCCGAGGATGGCGCAAAGTTCGAGTCCTTGCTGCAGCGTCTTGAGGAACCCCACGTCGTCCGCTCGAAGCTCTCTTGGGAAGGCGGCGACCTGCAATTCGTCGCCAATCCCAACGACCCCAGCCGAATCATCCTCGCCCACGGCGCGACAGCCCGCGTGTACTGGGGACCCGAATTGACCGCCAAGGAGTACAGCTACGTACTGCGCGTCGAGTTCGGAGCCGATGACGTCCTCGATCTGAGTCGCCTCGGACCCCATGCCGACTATCTCGTCGCCTTTCTGCCCGCCGGCCGTACGGCTCTAGTCTCCCAGTTGGTCTCCGCAAATCCCGACGTGGCTCGGGCGGCCGCATTCGAACTCGTTGGCTCCTTCGCAGACCAGGCTCCTTCGGAATTTCTCGCATTGGCGGCGGCCGCAGCCGATTGGGACGGTTCCGATAAGAAGGCCGCACGAGTGTTGATCGATTCGATTGCCGCCGCACGACGCCAACTTGGAAGCGTTTCCGAAAAAAGCGACCCGCAGATCACCCGTCGTCTCAACGCATACATCACCAAGTACTGCCCGCAAAACCCGGAGGGCTGTTTCGATGCAGCCGGCGCCGTGCAAATGCTGGACCAAGACCGCGAGTTATTGCGCAGCTCGATCTCTCAAGATGCCGCCGCGGCAATCAATGAACTGTTGCGGCCCCTTCTTCTCGACCTAGTTGAAGCTCAAGTCGCAAAGCCGGAGTGGCGTGAGAGCCTGCTGGACGAAGCGGCATCCAAACTCCAAGGTTGGGGCTTTCAGGTGGTTCGCGCGCCGCATTTGGCCGCCAAGACCTTCCATACTTTGTGGCCGGGCGTCGGCTACGCCAACATGCTTGCCTTCGACCGCACTCTCTTCGTGCCCACGCTCGGCCTCGGTCAGGTCGAGGAGAACTTCATCTCCAAGCTGCGCAGCGATCTCAACGGCGCCTACGACATCGTTCCGGTCAACGCCCGCACATCGCTCATCAACAACGGCGGCGTCCATTGCGTCTTCGGCATCATTCGATGATCCCGGCTACGTCTCGCGCCGCTTCACCACTTCCATCGCCGTCGCCAACATTCCCGCCACGTCGCTGACGTTCGACGGCACGATCATCGCGTTGTTATGCTGAGCCAATTTGCCGAACTGCTCAATGTAGCGCTCGGCCAGCCGCAACTGCACCGCCTCGAAACCGCCCGGCTGCGTGATCGTTTGAGCCACCTTGCGAATCCCTTCCGCCGTAGCCTCGGCAACCGTCAACACCGCCGCCGCTTCGCCTTCGGCAACGTTGATCTGCCGCTGCTTCTGCGCCTCCGATTCTTTGATCGTCTTCTGCTTGTCGCCCTCGGCATTGTTGACGGCTGAGTCGCGGGCGCCTTCGGACTCCAGGATTCTCGCCCGCTTCTCACGCTCGGCGCGCATCTGCTTCTCCATCGCCTCAAGCACATCGCGCGGCGGATTGATGTTCTTGATCTCATAGCGCATCACTTTGACGCCCCAAGGATCGCTTGCCTTGTCCAACTCCTCCACCACCTGCGCATTGATCGTGCCGCGTTCCTCGAAAGTCTTGTCGAGATCGATCTTGCCGATCTCGCTGCGCAGCGTCGTCTGGGCCAACTGCGTCACCGCGAAGATGTAGTTCGAAATACCGTAGGACGCCCTTTCCGCGTCCATCACCTTCAGATACAACACGCCGTCCACGCCGACTTGCACGTTGTCGCGCGTGATGCAGACCTGCTCGGGAATATCGATCGCCGTCTCCTTGAGCGAATGCCTGTAACGGATCAAGTCGACGAACGGCGTCAAGATGTGGAATCCCGCCTCCAGCGTCCCCGCGAACTTGCCTAAGCGTTCGATCACGTAAATGCTTTGCTGCGGCACGACCACCGCCGTCTTCGCGATCAAGATCAGCAAGACGATCAGCAGGAAGCCGAGTACAAGTAAAACTCCGAACTCCATCGAATCCTCCCTTCCCTACTCCGATCGCACCCACAGCGTGAGTCCCTCGACCTTCTCTACTCGGCAAGCTTGGCCGGCTGCGATGCTTCGCTCGTCCAAGTTCCTGGCGTTCCACGCCGATCCGCGAAACTCCACCTTGCCTTCGCCGCCCCCCGCCAAATCCTTAACAGCGCGCGCCCGCTCGCCAACGAACGTATCGACCACTCGGTCGACCGCGCCCGCCTTCAGCCGATCCGAAAGCCGCCTGCGGAAGAAGATCAACAAACCTCCCGCAACCGCGCAGAACACGAACAACTGCGTCGTCATCGCATGTCCGCCGCCGAGGGCCACAAAGCCCACCACAACAGCCGCCGCTCCGATGAACAGCAGGTACAACTCGCCGCCTGCAAGCACCGCCTCCAGGCCCGCGAGAACTAGCCCGCTCACGATCCAAATCCACCAGGGCACTTCGGTTTCTCCTACAGATCGAACCCAAGTATACGTTCATTTCACGTGCCAAGTTCTCGTCCGGCGGCCCGATTGTTAGCATGGGACGTGCCGCTGCAACTAGCTTCACCTGAGCATTTCGCCGCGGTCCGGCAACTGCTGACGAGCGCCGGATTTCTGGAGCAACCCATCGCCGAAAGGCTTCAAGCCGGCTCGCCGGAAAATCCAGATACCCTCGGCGTTCTCATCGATCTTTTCGCCCGCGCCCAAACAGTCGAGACCGCCGCCGCCGCTTCTCTGCTCGGCGACGAGGCACTAGCCTCCCTCCAGGCGCTCGGCTTGGTTGTGCCCGAGGGCGACTCCGTCAAAGCGACTTGCCTGCTCTACCCCTTCGAAGACCTTTGGATCGCTTCCGACTTCCCCGGAGCCTCGCGCGAAGATTTCGTCTTCCCCGCCCTCTCCACCCAAAGCCATCAGTTCCACGCCATCCTGCCCGATACGCCCTGCGAAGCGTTGCTCGACATCGGCGCCGGCGCCGCGGCGGCGTCGCTAGCCGCCGCCCGCGACTACGCCGCCGCTGTTTGCGCCGGCGACATCAGCCCGCGCTGCGTTCTCTTCGCCGAGTTCAACCGGCGCCTGAACGGCGTGTCGAACGCCGAGGTTCTGCAAAGCGACGTCTACGACGCCCTCGGCTCGCGCACCTTCGACCGCATCATCGCCCACCCGCCTTACATCCCCACGCTGGGCGAAGGCGAGAGTTACCGCCACGGCGGACCCCACGGCGAAGACATCCTGCGCCGCATTCTCCAAGGCCTCTCGAAACATCTCCGCCCCGGCGGACGCGCCTACCTCAGCACGCTCGCCTGCGATCACTCCGACGCTCCAGTCGAAGAACGCCTATTGGCGATGCTCGGCCCAGACGCCCATGAGTTTCGTCTTCTAGTCGCTGAGTGGGAATCTCTCGCCGCCGTCGAATTCGTCATGCGGCTTGTCGAAGCAGGTGAACTCGGCTTCGACGAAGGCGTTCGCCAAGTCCTCAGCTTTCGCGAAGCCGGAGTCACGCAACTCGTCCGCTGCGCCGTCGTCGTCGCCCGCGAATCCGCCGGCGGACCGCAAGTCATGCGCCGCGTCATGGGCCAAGGCACGGGCGCCGCCGAACTCGACGCCGCCTTCGCACCCGTCCCCGAGATCACCGGCATACTCGATCAGCGCCTCGTTCTCTCGTCCTGGTCCACCCTCGAATCGACCTCCGCCATCAGCGAAAACCGCTGGCGCTCCTTCAATCGCATCCTAGACTGCCAACACCCCTTCCACTTCCGCACCGACTGCCCCGAGTGGGCCGCCGAAGCCCTGGCCAAACTCGACGGAACAGTAACCCTGCGCGAATCCCTAAGCGAGGCCGCCATCGATCTCGACGAAGCCGAAATCTTCTTCGAATGCCTACTCAACGCCGGCGCCCTAATCAAGGCGGATTAAGCGAAGCGCAACCCGAGCCCAGGCGCGTAAGCGGCGGGTGT
>CAMPKL010000203.1 GCA_946887065.1 uncultured Bryobacterales bacterium | reverse complement strand
CGGCAAGACTCCAACCCCCAATTTCAAAACCCCGACGTCGTCAATCCGCGGGTGAATTATTCGCAGATTTTCGCCGCTCATACCGTGAAGCTGGGCTTCGAACACCAGACGATCCACACGGACATCAACGATCTCTCGCCGACCTATGGCTTGAGTCAGTACGCCGGTCAGTTCAGCAACGGCGGAGCCGCCGCCGACAAGAACATCTTCAACCTGGCGGACTTTTTCCGCGGCGCTCAGTCCCGCTATGAACTGTCTACGTTTCGCATCTTGAAGTACCGCCAGCGCATGAACTTCGGCTACTTGCAAGATGACTGGAAGGTTACCCCGAAACTCACGTTGAACCTCGGCGTGCGCTATGAATACGCCACGCCGCAGTACGAGCGCGACAATCACATCGGCAACTTCGACCCTGCTACGCAGACGCTGTTTTTTGCCAAAGACGGTTCGGTTCAAGACCGCGCCACGGTCAAGCCCGACCGCAACAACTGGGCGCCGCGCATCGGCTTCGCTTACCACCCTGTGAGCAAGACCGTCTTTCGCGCCGGCTTCGGACGCAGCTTCATTCACTTCAACCGTATGGGCGGAGAGAATATCCTCGGCTTCACCGGTCCGTACTATTTCCGAGTGACGCAGACGCAAACAGCGCCGGCCTTGGGCGGCAACGCCGTTTGCGGCGGCGCGCAAGACTTCACGTCGTGCTTCGTTCGCACCGAAGACGGCTTCCCGGCAGAGTTCCTATCGGAGGAGCAGTACTCAACCGAACGCGCCCGCGTCAACTACCAGCCGACCGACACCAAGACAGGCTATGTCGACAGCTGGCACTTCACCATTCAACAACAGTTGGCGGACAACCTGGCCTTCGACATCGCTTATGTGGGGAACATCGGACGCAACCAACTCATCCTCAGCGATTTCAACCAACCGCTGCCCAATCAGCCCGGAGAGAATCTGAGCCTCAACGATCGCCGCCCGATCGACGGCTTCCAAGAGATTCAGATTGCCTTCGACGGCGGCAGGACAAGCTACCACGCTTTGCAGATGAAGCTTGAGAAGAAGTGGTCGGACGGCTTCTACCTCATCAACTCGTTCACTTGGTCCAAGGCGATCGACAACGCGGCTGGTCACTTGGAAGACTTCAACGGCGATAGCTCGCGCATCAACTGGTACAACCAAGCCAGCGAGCGGGGCCTCTCCAGTTACGACTCGCCGGTCAACAACGTAACGGCGCTGATCTTCGACGTGCCGTTCGGTAGGGGCCGGCGTTGGGGAGCGGATGCGAATCCAATCGTGCGAGGCTTCCTCGGCGGATGGCGCACCACGTTGATCAACACCGCCCGCAGCGGTTACCCGGTGCATATTTCCTACGGACCGAACTCGACGTTCCAGGCTTGCGGCAGCTGCCGGCAGCGCCCGAACTATCTCGGCGGCGACATTTACGGCGACCGCTCGGATCCGAACAACTACCTCAACCAAGATGCGTTCGCCATCCCCACCGACCCTTCCCAGCCTTTCGGCAACTTGGGCCGCAACGTCGCTCGTTCCAGCGATTTCTGGCAAGCCGATTTGGGCATCTTTAAGGAGTTCCCGCTCCCGCGCGAGGGTTCACGATTGGAGTTCCGTTCGGAGTTCTTCAACGTCCTGAACAAGACGAACTTCTTGGCCCCGAACACTACCGTGACATCCAGCAGCTTTGGCCGCATCACGAACACGTTCCCGGCACGGCAGATCCAGTTTGCGTTGAAGTTGTACTTTTAACCCCTAACCCACTACTCTCAACGCAGCTGCGGCCGGAGCGTCAACTCCGGCCGCGGCAACCCAGTTTTAAGGTAGAAGATGAAAGCAATTGTTCTCGCCCTTGCCGCCGCCGTTGCCGCGCTCGCGCAAACGCCCGCCGACCAGTTTCGGATGAATCAGATACAAGTCCTCGGCAGCCACAATTCTTACAAGCAGGCCATCGAGCCTTCTTTGTTGAAGCTGTTGCAGAAGGACAATCCGCAGCGCTACGCATCGCTCGAATACGAACACGCCTCGTTCGGCGAACAGCTCGACCTAGGATTGCGAAAGCTGGAGATCGATGTCGTCCACGACCCCAAGGGCGGTCTCTTCGCTCAACCGTTGGGGCTGCGCATGGTCGAGGAGGCAGGTTTGCCGGCCGGACCCAAGTACGATCCGGATGGGCACATGATGAAGCCCGGATTCAAGGTGCTGCATGTGCCCGACATCGACTTTCGGTCGCAAGTCTATACCTTCAAGCAAGCGCTCGCGGAGTTGAAGGCTTGGTCGGACGCCCATCCGCGTCACTTGCCGATTCTGATCACGATGAACGCGAAAGACAGCGGAGCGAGTGACGACGCCGGATATGTGCAGCCGTTGTTGTTTGACCGCAAGGCCTCGCCCTTGCCGCCGCCGCGCTCGCGCAAACGCCCGCCGACCAGTTTCGGATGAATCAGATACAAGTCCTCGGCAGCCACAATTCTTACAAGCAGGCCATCGAGCCTTCTTTGTTGAAGCTGTTGCAGAAGGACAATCCGCAGCGCTACGCATCGCTCGAATACGAACACGCCTCGTTCGGCGAACAGCTCGACCTAGGATTGCGAAAGCTGGAGATCGATGTCGTCCACGACCCCAAGGGCGGTCTCTTCGCTCAACCGTTGGGGCTGCGCATGGTCGAGGAGGCAGGTTTGCCGGCCGGACCCAAGTACGATCCGGATGGGCACATGATGAAGCCCGGATTCAAGGTGCTGCATGTGCCCGACATCGACTTTCGGTCGCAAGTCTATACCTTCAAGCAAGCGCTCGCGGAGTTGAAGGCTTGGTCGGACGCCCATCCGCGTCACTTGCCGATTCTGATCACGATGAACGCGAAGGACAGCGGAGCGAACGGCGACGCCGGATATGTGCAGCCGTTGTTGTTTGACCGCAAGGCCTATGACGCCTGGGACGCTGAGATCCGCGACGTCCTGCCGCCGAACAAACTGCTAACGCCCGACGACGTGCGCGGCGAGTTCAACACATTGGAAGAGGCGGTGTTGGCGAATCGCTGGCCGCGGCTTGGCGAAGCGCGCGGGCGCTTCCTGTTCATCCTCGACGAAAACGGCGCGAAGATGGAGACCTACATTCAGGGGCACCCGTCGCTGACCGGACGAGTCATGTTCGTCAACGCCGTCGAAGGCCGTCCCGAGGCGGCAGTGCGCATCGTCAACGACCCGATCGGCGACTTTCACTACATCCAGAAGCTGGTGCAAGCGGGTTATGTGGTGCGCACGCGTGCGGACGCCGACACGCGCGAGGCGCGCGCAGGCGACTATTCAACGATGAAGGCGGCATTCGCGTCCGGAGCGCATTACGTTTCGACCGACTACTATTACCCGAACAAGGCATTTGGGACGGACTATCAAGTCCAGTTGCCGGGCGGCGGCGCGGGCCGTTGGAACCCGCTATTGACCCCGCCGCTCGAGAAGCTTCCGCCGTTGGAGTAGCGAGCTAACCGAGCCCCGAACGCAAGAGAGGGGTCTGTTCGGGGTACGTCCCGAAGACATAGGTAACAGAACGACCCGAGCACATGGGTAACGGATCCGCGAGGAAGGCGGCGGACCATGAGGCACATGACCAGGGGCAGAAGGTGCGGCGGAGACCCCTCTCTCGCGTTCGGGGCTCGGACGCGGCCAGACCCGGTGACGTAGGTCGCCGCGTTACTCGATTGAGCTTGGGACGAGGCGCGATTCCGCGCTGAACTTCTTGAAGTCGCTCCAGTCGATGAGCACTTCGCGGCGAACGCCCGCTACCAAGACGCGCGCGTCAAAGCGCAGCCGGACATGCTCCAGCATCCAGAGTTCGTTGTTGAGCTTCGTCTGAGTGAACTCCATCTGCGCGCCTTCTTTTAGCGTCAACAGGAAGAGTCCGAATCTGGCGGGCGCAATGGTCTCGACTTCGGTCTTGACCCAGCCGTAGTCGGACTTTGCGATCCAGATCGTGCCCGAGAGTTTGCTGAGAAAGGCGGCCTTTCCGAACTCGGGCTCGTAGTCCGGTTTGGGTTCGGCGCGAATGCGCCATGCCGGTTCTCCGCCTATGGACTCTTCGCCTTCGATGGTGAAATCGAAAGCGCGGATGACCTCGCGGCGCATCTTGCGCTGATCTTCGAGATCTTCTTCCTCCTTGCGAAGGCGCTTATCGCGCTCGGAGTCCGACTCGCTCGCGACCTTGGCGATGCACTTGTCGAGCTTGCGCTGCTCTTTAGCGGCGTCGTCGGCGGAAAGCGGTTCGCCGTCGCGCTGGATGAGGCGCTGGTAGTTGCGTCCGCACAGGTGGGCGACGTCGTAGGTCTTCGATTCGGAGCCTTTGACTGCACCGTCCTTGCCGAGGCGAATCTCTTCCACGCGCTCGCGGTAAGCGTATTGCTCGGCGAGGACTTGGCTGCGCTCGTCGGCTTCGAAGGCGAGGCGCACTAGTTCTTCAGGGGCCGGAGTCCCGACTTGCGATGCGGCGCCGGCAACACCGATGAGGATAAGGGCCGCCAGCTGAAGAAACGATCGCATCACTTACCCTACGGCTCTTGCACGCCTAAAGTTGCGTGAAAAAGGCCGCCCTTTTGGGCGGCCTGAGTTCACTCTCGGCCGAAAAGTCAGCTCAACTGGTCGAGCAGTTCGAGGCGTCCCGTGGCGTCGCCGAAGTTCTCCACGTGAACGTCCATGCGGTCCATGAGCGAGAGGTAGAGGTTGGTGATCGGCGTACCGGCGGGATATTGGACGTGGCGGCCCGGTTTGAGCGTGCCCATGCCGCGGCCGGCGAGCAGGGCAGGGATGTTTTCGTGCGAATGCGCATTGCCGTCGCAGATCGCGCTGCCGTAGAGGATCATCGAGTGGTCCAGCAGACTGCCGTCGCCGTCTTCGGTCGCGGCCATCTTATCCAGGAAGTACGAGAACAACTCGGTGTGATAGGTGTTGATCTTGGTGACCTTCTCGATCATCTCGGGGAGATTGCGGTGGTGCGTCATCGGGTGGTGCGGATCGTTGACGCCGACCTCCGGGTAAGCGCGGACACTGCCCTCGCGGCCAACCATGAAGGTCGTGACGCGGGTCAGGTCAGCGAGGTAGGCCTGAATCTGCAGGTCGTACATCAACTTGGCGTATTCGGCGAATTCGACCGGAATGCCGGACGGCTTGCCGATGCCGGGCTCGAAGTCCGTCGGATCGTTCTCGGCGATCTCGATGCGCTTTTCGATTTCGCGGATGGCCGTCATCTGCTCTTCGATCTTGCGGCGGTCCGATGCGCCGAGATCGCTGAGCAATTGCTTGGTGCGGTCGCCGACGACGTCGAGAATGCTCTTTTTCATTTCCAGACGGCGGGCGCGTTCCGCTTCGCTGATGCTAAGGTCTTCATCGCCGAAGAGCCGCTCGAAGACGACCCGCGGGTTGGTCTCCGGGGCCATCGGCAGAGTCGGCGAACGCCAAGAGATGCTGTTGGTGTAGGCGCAACTGTAGCCGGAGTCGCAGTTGCCGACCGTGCGCGAGTCTTCGCAACCGAGCTCCAGCGAGCCGAGGCGGGTCTTCTGGCCAACGACTTGAGCGACGATCTGGTCGGCCGAGACGCCGGCCAGGATGTCGGCGCCGGCAGTCTTCTTCGGGTGCACGCCGGAGAGGAACGCCGCGCCGGAGCGTCCGTGGTCGCCGCCGCCGTCGCCGAGCGCGTTGGCCATATGGCAGTCGAGGCCGGAGAGAACCATCATATTCTCGCGATGCCTCTCCAGCGGTTTGAGGATGCGCGTGAACTCGTAGCTTGAGCCGGTCGCGGCGGGCTTCCATTCCGGGTAGGTGACGCCGTTAGGAATATAGACGAAGCCAAGCCGGGTTGCCGAAGCGGTCGCCTTGGTCGTCGCGGCATCGGCCATCGCCGGCGTCATCGCATCGAGGAAGGGCAGCGAAATGGCAGCGCCGAGACCGCGGAGAACGGTTCTTCTAGATAAGTGCTTACGAGTAATAATCATGAGTTTCCTCCGCGCATCTGAAAGGGCAGGCTGTTAACGATTTCCAGTACCAAGCTGGAGAAGCGATAGTCTTGTTCCGCCACCTTCTGCGCGATTTCGCGAACCGTGCGGCGGTCGTAGCGCTCCATGCCCCGGCCCAAGGCGTACGTTAACATTTTCTCGGTGAGGCCACGGGCGAAGTCATCTTTGTCGCCCAGGATCAGTTCAATCAAGTCATTGGGACCGGAGAACTCACGCCCGTCAGGCAGTTGGCCCGCCGGATCGATGTCGAATTCGCCGTCCTTGGTGCGCCAGGCGCCGATCGCGTTAAAGTTCTCCAAGCCGAAGCCGATAGGATCCATGCGGGCGTGGCACGAGGCGCAAGTGGCGTTGGCCCGGTGCGCTTCCATCTGCTCGCGCAGGGAGGCGCCTTCTTCGGTCTTCGCTTCCTCAAGAGCCGGCACGTTCGGCGGCGGCGGAGGAGGCGGCGCGTTGAGGATGTTCTCTAGCACCCATTTGCCGCGCAGCACGGGCGAGGTGCGCGTGGTGTAGGAAGAAACGGTTAGCACGCTGCCATGCGTGATCACCCCGCGGCGGTTCGTGTCGGCGAGGTTGACCTTGCGGAACTCGTGTCCCTTGACGTCCTTGATGCCGTAGTGTTCCGCTAGGCGCTGGTTCAGGAAGGTATAGTCGGCAGCGACGA
>CAMPKL010000202.1 GCA_946887065.1 uncultured Bryobacterales bacterium | reverse complement strand
CCGAGCCGCAGGCGCTGTGGGACTTCTCACAGACGGGCGACGATCCGACCCTGGGCTGGAAGGCGGGGCCCGGCGTCGCCGACCTTCGCGTCGTCGACGGCAAGCTGACCGGCCGGGCGACGACGGATTTCCCGGTCATCTACGCGCCGAAAACGGCGACCGTGGACGCCGCCGATCGTTTCCACTCCATTCAGGTCAGTGCGATGGCCAGCGGGGGCGCGGAAATTCGCGCCCACCTGTCGAACGCCGAAACCTTGACCTTCGACGACTTGCTTGAGGTCCGCGGCAACAACTGGCGGATGGAAGGCCGCGTGAGCGGAGACAACCTGCAGTCGGTGACTTTCAGCGATCCCAATACGCCTGGTCTGGCCAACTTAAAAAATATTCTGTTGCGGCCGGCCGACACGGCCGGTTCGACGTTCGAGATCGCCTCTGTCCGCATGCTGGCCAAGCGCGAGCATCTGGCTTCGATTCCTTCCGGCATCGGCTTCCACGGACTCAACGAAGTTTATCGAGAGAGCATTGTGTCGCGCTCGCCGGAGAGTTTCACCGTTAGCGTCGACGTCCCGGCGAACTCTTGGCTGGATTTGAATGTCGGCACGGTAGAGGACGGGCCTGTGACCTTCATGGTGACCGACGTCACGGGAGGCGCCGACAAGGCGCTGGTCGAGAGGACCGTGACGACGAAGGACAAATGGGATCCTGCATCGGTCGATCTAGCCGGCGTGACGGGAACGCGGCAACTGAGGTTCTCGCTGAACGTCGAGGGTGACCGCAAGCTGGGCTATTGGGGCTCTCCGGCGATCCGCACGCGCGGCGCCCTGCCTGCCGCACCCGTCGAGGCGGCCCAGGCGATCGGTTCGCCCGAACCGCCGCAAGGCGTGATCCTGATCATGATCGACACGCTGCGCAAGGACCACATGAGTCTCTACGGCTACGAGCGCGACACGACGCCGACGCTGGTCAAGATGGCCTCGGAGGGAACGCTGTTCCTCGATAACATTTCGCAGGCGACCTGGACGAAGGTGTCGACGCCGTCGATCATGACAAGCCTTTACCCGCAGTCGCATCGCGTGTTCGATGCGCCCAACCGGTTGCCGGCTGCTGCGCACACCATTGCCGAGGTGTACCGCGAGGGCGGTTACGCGACGGCGAGTTTCTGCTCGAACGGTTTCACGGGCCGCTCGACGAATTTGCACCAAGGCTTCGAGGAAGTCCATGAGGCGGGCTCACTCAATCTGGCGGGTTCGACGAAATCGGCGCGGCCGGTAGTGGACGGGGCGTCGGATTGGTTGGAGAAGCACAAGGATTCGCCGTTCTTCATGTATTTGCACCTCTACGACCCGCACAGCAACTTCGAGGCGCGGCCGCCTTACAACACCATGTGGGCGGACGCCGCGGGGAAAGAAGAGCACGAAGAACAACGTAGGAAGGCCCTCGATTATGCCAAGAGCAAGGGCGAGACCCGGCAGTTTAACCACCTGCCTGAACCAGTGGACCTGTCGTCGACGGGAACCGATCCGAAGGCCTGGATGGACTATGAGATGGGCTGGTATGACGGCTCCATTCGCGGCTTTGACGCCGAGATCGCCCGGTTATTGGAGCGTTTGCGAACGCTCGGGATCGCCGAAAAAACGCAGATCGCCTTCATCACCGACCACGGCGAGGAGTTGCACGATCACGGCAAGATGGGTCATGGCTTTGCTGCTTACGGCGAGATCGCGAACGTGACGCTGCTGCTCCATCGCCCAGGAGCAATCCCGCCAGGCGTGAAAGTCGAGGCGACCACCCGCAGCATCGACTTGATGCCGACGCTGCTGAACCTGAGCGGCTTGCCCGTTCCCGAAGAGGCGCAAGGCCAGAGCTTGCTGCCGCTGGTCGCCGCATACCGTGATGCGTCCGGCGATGAGGCTCTGGCCAAGGCCGGCGAGCTGGGCTGGGAGACCCGTCCAGCGGTCACCGAGGAACACAAGCGCGACCCGAAAGACGACAAGGACGACGAATCGTTCGCGATCGTCTTCGAAGGCTGGAAGCTGATCAACAACACAGCCACGAAGAATAAACCGGAGTTCGAACTGTTCGATCACGCCAAGGATCCGTTGGACGCAAAGGACGTCGCCGCAGCGAATCCAGAGATGATCGAGAAGCTGAAAACGGAACTTTCTTACTGGCGGCGCGAAGTAACCGATGCGGCCCTGCCTGAAGATTCCTCCGAAGGCATGAGCTCCGAGGAGTTGCAGAAGCTTCGCAGCCTCGGCTACATCCAATAGGCCGGGCGTTTTACATCCATCACGGCGGGCTGAAGATACACTGAGTCCCAAATGACGCGAATCGTCACGCGGCGCCGAGCCCTAGCCGGAGTCGTACCCGGCGCCGCCCTGCTGCTCGGACGGCGCCGGGCGCAGGCACAGGCTCTGCCGGCTGATGACCGCCGCCTCTTCGTGCGCTTGCTCTGGGAAGAGGACCGCGAGCAGGCCTTTCGGCAGATCAAGGACGACTGGACCCTCGGTTTTACTCCTCTGCTGCTGGAGGTCGTGCGCCTGATGCAAGACCCGGCGTTCGCTCGACGTTTGTTGGTTCTGCTGGGCGGCAAGACCGGGAAAACCTTTCAGTACGACGTCGACGAGTGGTGGCGCTGGCAGTGGAGCCAGGAGCCCGCGTTCCATCCCCAGTACGCGGATTACAAGGCGGAACTCTACTCGCTCATCGACCCCAAGTTTCGCGGCTACTTCCGCTCCGATTACACGGCGAAGATTCGGCTGGACGAAGTTGTCTGGGGAGGGGTGCGACAGGACGGCATTCCGCCCCTGCGCGGCCCCAAAATGATTTCGGCGGGCGATGCGTCATACCTAGAAGACGACAACATCGTCTTCGGGCTGGCGGTCAACGGGGACGCACGAGCGTATCCCAAGCGCATTCTGGCCTGGCATGAGATGTTCGTCGACGTCGTGGGGGACGTGCCTGTCGCGGGCGTCTATTGCACGCTGTGCGGCAGTATGGTGCTCTACGAAACAGTCCACAACGGCGTCGGCCATGAACTGGGCACCAGCGGCTTTCTCTATCGCTCGAACAAGCTGATGTATGACCGCAAGACGCAGTCTCTTTGGAGCACGTTGCGCGGCGAGCCGGTGATCGGACCGTTGGCGGACCGCGAGATTACCTTGACGCGCGGTTATGTGGTCACGACGACCTGGGGTGAATGGCGCAAACGCCATCCCCGAACCCAGGTGTTGTCGATTGAGACCGGGCACAATCGCGATTACGCGGAGGGCGCGGCCTACCGGAATTATTTCGCGACGGACGAATTGATGTTCGCCGTACCCAAGCTGGACCGCCGCTTGAAGAATAAGGCGGAGGTGTTGGCGTTGACGTTCCCCGAGCGCTCCGAGGAGACGCTCGCGATTTCGACTTCCTTCTTGAACAAGAATCGGATCTATGCCGATCAAGTCGGAGGCGTTCGCCTCGTCGTCTTGACGGACGAGTCCGGGGCTAGTCGGGTCTACGGAACTCAGGGCCAGGTCATTGAGCGCTGGGACTCCGCCCAGGTCGCGATCGACCAAAACGGCGTCAAATGGACGTTGCACGAAGACCGGCTCGAATCAGCAGCCGGCGACCGGCTGGCGCGACTCCCCGCCCACCGCGCTTTCTGGTTCGGCTGGTATTCAGCCTACCCAGATACCCGATTGGTGCGCTGATCTCGGGCTAGCGTGTTTGAAGCAGAATCTCTTTCGCGCGGTTCCAATCTTCCACGCTCGTGCCTTCAGGGCGTCCACGCTGTTCCCAGAGCTGGTAGGCCAACCGTTCGACCTCCTGAGGCTCAACCTCGGACGTGGGCTCGGCGTCGGGAGCCGCTTTGCGCATCCTCGGTGAGGCGGCGGACGCCTTCTGCGCCGATGCAGTCGCCGGTTTGCGGCGGGGGGCGGCCTTCTTGGTTTCGATGGTCGCAGTGACGTTGGGCTTCTTGGCTGTTGCCATTACAAGTACTCCTCTCTCAAAGTTGGATGCGTCGAAAAGGGACGCAATACAAACACGCGGAAAACGGCCCGCTAGAACGGTCTGGCGACACGCGACGCGGGGGTATAGTGTTTTGAAAAACAGAACGGGCTTCGATTGTGTCGATATGGGGGTCACAACTAGGCGCCCCGCTTAGCTCGCTGCACTTTTATCCTACCGAGCCTGGCCGTCTAGGTCCAATTGAAAAAAACGATGGATCACATATGTTTTGCTCATGGCTGGAACCCTGCTCCCGCCGCCTCCGTAAGTTCTTACTAGATGCCGTGGCAAGGAGCGCCGTTTCGCAGATCACGCCGCAGCCGATTAATTGGCGGCGTTTGCGGCGGCATGGCGCAGGCCATCGGCTGGCCGGCGTGGCTCGTGCGGATCTTGTACGTGGTTGGCTCAATCGCAGCAATCGGCGTACCGGGCTCGTTGATTTACGTGGTGCTGTGGATCATCGTGCCGTTGGAAGAGTCATAGCCGGTTCTTCCGATCCTATCGAGGGCTCATGACGTCCCCGTGACGCATCGGCGACGTTTTGGCAAAGCGTTGAAACGATAAGGTTGCGAGGAGTCCGACAACTGCAAAGCCGGCGACGAACAGAAATACGTGCTGGTGCCCCAGCGCGCCAGGCGATCGGTCAAGCAGATAACCCATGACCGGTCCCATGAAAACGTCGGGCGTAAAGCCGATGACCGAGACGAGTCCGATTGCGCTGCCGGTGACGGCCAAAGGCACGCGCGCTTCACCGAGCAAGGCGAAGTAGACCGATCGAACCGCATAGATGCCGACGCTGGTCGCCGCAACGGTCGCCACGAGTACTCCGTGAATTCCCGGCTGCAGGATCATCAGCACGCAACCCAACGCCAAGCCGGAAAAGCTCCAAGCGGCAACGCGAGAGGGGCGGGTCTTGTCGGCAAGATATCCGGCGCCTACGGCGGCCAAGGGCCGCACCCAGAACGAAATCGTTCCCAGCTGGGCGGCGGCGACGTCGTTGTAATCGAAGGCGTCCCGTGCATAGAGCGAGAAATCGTCTGTCGCCTTATAACCCACGTAGGAACAGACGACGATGACCGCTTGCCGCCAGACGGCGGGCATGGCTAGGACCTGCCGGACCCCGCTCCAGTTGAATATTCGACTGCCCCACGGCGAAACAGAGGGACTGGCCGAAGGCACGGCGATCCAAACGAGAACCGCGGACGCCAAGGTCAGGCCAGTGAAGATCCAAATGACGCTGGAAAGCGCGTAGGTCCGCTGGGCGAGAGTGGCCGAGGCGGCCTCGCTTGGCAGCAGCGCGGCGAAGATGAGCACCATCGTGGACGCCAGAAAGGCCGCCGCTAGACCGCGGCCGCCGTCGAGGATTCCGTAAGCCCGCCCGATGGCGGCTTCCCCGCCCCATTCGCGCGTCGCGCGCAATAGAGCGGCCCAGAACAGCAGGATTGTCGTGAGGCCCCAGAAAGCGTAGAGGGCGGTAAGGGCGCCGATTGAGGGGATCGTCGCGAAGATTCCGCCGCCGAGGGACGTGGCGACCAGCGCCGCGGTCATCAGACGCCGGGCGGAAAAGCGATCGGCCAGCGGCCCGCCGGGGAAGTAGGAGGCCATGGCCACCACGCCGTAGACGGAAAACGCCGTTCCAAGTTGCAGATTGGTGAGTCCGAAAACGTCGAGCAGCGTCGGTCGAAATACCCTCGCGACAACGAAGGGCAGCGCGAAAACCATCTCACCGGCGGCGACGAGCGCCGCCATGACCAGGAATCGGCGTTGCCGAGGCGGATTGCTCGTCGTTAGAACTCCCAGCGCAGGGCTAGCTGAATCTGGCGCGAGCCGCCCGCCGTCTCGGTGATGCGCCCGGCCGAGCCGATGCGCCCGCCGGTCGAAGTGAACAATTCCTGCTCGATCGGAATCTGGAAATTCGGACGGTTGACGACGTTAAAAAATTCAGCGCGAAAGTTCAACCGCTGGCTGTCAGTCAACGGGAATGACTTGTGTACTGAAACATTGATCGTATAGAGCCCCGGACCGCGGAGCGTACCGCGGCCGAGAGTTCCCAGATAGCCTTCCGCGGGCAGGCCAAAAGCGAGCGGGTTGAAATACTGGTCGGGCCCGCCTTGGACGATGCTGTCGGCATCGCCGCTCAGCAAATCGGGCCGCTGGCCGGTGTCGCCGAAGCCGGTCTCCAAGTGGGCGCGATCAAAACCGACGCTGGGGGCGAACGGATTGCCGGACTGCATCTGTGTCAGGCCATGCAATTCCCAATTGTTCGTCACGACACCCAGAGCGCCGGCGTTGCGGATGCTCGGCAGCAGATAGGAGAAGCTGCCGGCGAACACATGGGTCAGGTCGAAGTCCGACGGCCCGCGATTAAGCCGGTAGTTGTAGGTCGTCGGCATCTGGTCGCTGGCCTGAAAGTCGTTGAAGGTACCGTTTGACGCTTCGTCAATGGACTTTGAAAAGCCGTACTTCAACTGGTAGCGGAAACGGTCGCGCCAGCGGTTTTCCAAGGAGAACGTCACGCCCTGGTAGAAGCTGTTGAATTGCGAGCGGCGCAGGCCGATGCGCGAGAACGCCGGATTATAGCGGGGGCCGCCTGTAGGGAAGAACAAGACGCCGTTGGCGTCGCGTTGCGGGATGGGCGTGTTGAAGTTGCCCAACTGGCCCATCAAGTGAATGCCGC
>CAMPKL010000201.1 GCA_946887065.1 uncultured Bryobacterales bacterium | reverse complement strand
AAACAAATAAAAGGCGGAAGGCTTTCTTGAGCGGCGCCAGATCGCTTTGGGCGAATCCTGCGCGCCGCAGTCCGACGGTGTTGACGCCCATCGGGGTGACGTCGAAGCCGCTGTAGAGAAAATAGGGCGGGACGTCTTTATTGACGCGTGTGTTGCCGCCGATCATGGCAAGATCGCCGATCTTCGAAAATTGATGGACCACAACCCCGCCGGAGAGGAAGGCGCGATTGCCGATCTCGACGTAGCCGGCGACTAGCGTGCAACTGGCGACGACGTTGTCGTCGCCGATGATGCAGTTATGAGCGATGTGGCCGGACGTCATGATGTAGTTTCGGCTGCCGATGACGGTCGTTGACTCCGGCTTTGTGCCGCGGCTGATGGTGTAGTGTTCGCGGATGACGTTGCCGTCGCCGATCACGAGAAAGCTGCGCTCGCCGGTGAAGTTTTTGTCGAGCGGATCGGTTCCCAGAACGGCGCCCGCCGAGACGCTGTTGTTCTTCCCCAGCGTGGTCCAGCGCTTGATGTAGACGTGCGGCTCGATCGTACAGCCTTCACCGATGACGACGTCGTCTTCGATGACGCAAAAGTCCGCGATGCGCACGTTCGGGCCGATTACGGCCCCAGGCGCAATGCGAGCGGTGGAAGCGACTTGCGCCGAGGAGTCAACTGGCATGTCGCGCGCTACTCGAACACATGCTCCGCAGGCACGATCTCAATCGCGCCGAGGTCGAGCTTGTAATTGCGGATCAGTAAGTCCTCCGCCTGCACGTCTTGCGGCGGCGGGGTCGCATAGACCGGACGAGCGTCGTTGCTCAGAATGCGGCGACGGAAGCCTGCGGCGTCCTGCGTGATGACGATGACGTCCAAGTCGGTAGCGCGCAGGTGATCTTTGATGGCCTTGTTGACGGCCTCGCGGGTCAGTCCGTTGAGTTTTTCCTTGAACCACGAGTTGAACTCGCCCGTGCCGTAGTACTCGCTGTCGAGCGCGTAGCCGAGTTGATCGTCCTGGGTTTGCGTCAGTAGGTTGACGTACTTGGATAAGAATTCGCGAGTGGACTCGAAGTCCTCTTCGCTGATGCCTTCGCGAATCAACTTGTCGAGTTCGTACAAGGCGATTTTCAGTGCGAAGGGGCCGTTTTCAGGGATTACGGGCCGAATCCAGATCTGGAATATCTGCTGACGCCGCGCGAGATTCGGATCGGGCTGGGTCTGATACATGCCCTCGGGAAAGTACTCGATATAGGCGTAGTCGCCGTAATTCATGCCGCGAATTTCACGAATCTGTTGGAAGAGGCGGCTCTTGGAGGAACGGTGCTGTCCGAAGTAGGACTGCATCAGCTTCAGCGCTGGCCAGTCGGGATGGGCGCGCGTCACGTCGATGGGAAAGCCGATTGACAGCAGCGTGGAGCGCGTATCTTTTTGCAAAATGTGGACCGAGGTCTTCTTGGTTCGCGCGGGCGCGGGCAGTTCAACAGGACCGGGCGCTCCACCGGGGAGGGCATCGAAATCGGCTTTCACGCGGGCCGGGAAATCCTCGGGGTAGCCGCCGGCAATCCCGATGACCACGTTGTCGCTGCGGTAGTTCGCAGCGTAGAACGACTTGAGGTCATCGATGGTCATGGCCTGAAGCGTAGAGACATTGCCCGTGTTGTGATGCCCGTAGGGATGATCGGGGCCGTAGATCGTCAGATACAGCGTCTCTTTGCCGAGCTCTTCCTCGTTGTTGCCGCGCAGACCGATGCGCAGGAAGTTAATCGCATCGTCTTGCAGGCGCCGGAAATCGTCTTCGCGCCAGCCGGGTTCTAGCAGCATCTCCTTGAAGGTCGAGTAGTAGGCTTCTAGGTTGTCGACGTGGGTCGAACCGGCGAAGACCGTCATCTCTTTGTCGACCTGCGAATCCACCGAGGTTGCCATCGGGAACATCTGCTCGACGATCTGGTCGTAGGTGCGCTTGGCCGTGCCGCCTTCGGACAGCATTGCGGCGGTCAACGATGCGGCGCCCTCCTTGCCCTCGGGGTCAGCGGCGGCGCCGGTGCGGAACAAAATGCGGAAGGAGATCAGCGGCGACTCGCTGGGCTGCAGTAAAGTTTCCGCGGCGGACGACGCTTGCGACAACGAAAGGGCGAGAGCCGAAGTTAGAAAACAGTTGCGGAAACTCATTGCTCCTCCGCCGGCATGCCGTCCATCGCTGGGCCGAGCCGCACGATGGTCCGCCCTTCAGGAGTGAAGTATTTCTGCGACACGGTTTGGATGTCTTCCGGCGTCACGGCATCGTAGAGGCGATAGCGTTTGTTGATCGTCTCGGGCGTGCGCCGCAGGCCAAGGTAATGAGCCAGCGTGCCCGCGATTGCGCCGGTTGAGTTCATCGACAGGGCGAACTGATAGCGCAGATGCGACTTCACCTCCGCCAACTCTTCGGCCGGAATCGGCGTGGACCGGAGCGTCTCGATCTCGGCCAGGATCTGCGACTCGACGTAATCCAGATCGTTGGCGTCTTTGACCCGAGCGACGATGCCGAAGGGATAGGGATCGACGTGATCGGGGTAGTCGGTGAACAGCGCGTCGACCTTCTGCTCTTCGATAACTAGCTTCTTGTAGATTGCCGAATTTTCGCCGAAGGCTTGAAAGGAGATAACGTCGAGGACGGCGGAGTCGATGATTTCGTCGTCGTAAGCCGGTCCGCGATAGGCGATCACGGTGAACGGTAGTGTCGGCGCGTGGAACTCCACGTCGGCGCGTTTGGGGGCGTTCTGAGGGGGTTCCGGCGCGATCTCGGCAGCATGGGTCCCGCGCTCCCAGTCGCCCCAATGCTTCTCAATCAGCGCCTTGGACTGCGCAAAATCGACATCGCCGACGATGGCGATGGTCGTGTACTCGGGCCGGTAATAGCGATCGAAGAATTGCAGTCCGTACTCGTACATCTCCGGCATGGCTTCGACGTCTTCGATGAAACCCATGGTCGTGTGTTTGTAGGTGTGCACCGCGTAGACGGTGTCGCGCAGAGCTTCGTCGAGTTTGCGGAAAGGATCGGCAAAACTCTTGTTGTACTCACTCAAGACGGCGCGCGTTTCCGTTCTAAATTGCTCCTCGGTGTACTTCAGATTCTGAAAGCGGTCAGCCTCCAACTCAAGGATTTGTTCCAAATCCTCCTTGGCGAAAATCGCGTGGTAGACGGTGCGGTCATCCGTCGTATACGCATTGGTTTCCGCACCGGCGGCCTGCATAATCTCTTCCCATTTCGAGGAAGGAAATCGCTCGGTTCCGCGGAACATCATGTGCTCGAACAGATGCGCAAAGCCCGAGCGGCCGGGCTCGACTTCGTTTCGTGATCCCACTTGAACGACGACGTAGAGCGCGATCAAGTTGGGATAGCCGCTGTCGACGACCACGCCGCGCAAGCCATTGGGGAAGTCGTATACCTCGGATTGATAAGGGAAAATCTGCTGCTCGACATTAGATTTCTGACTGCAGGAAAGCAACAGAACCGTTATCGCCAGGATCAGAACTTTGGGCATGGAGAGGCGTCCTCCGATCCCCTGATCTTAGCGAAAGTCGCTCGCGCGAAAGACTTTCGCCGGCTGGACGCGACGCGGGAGGGAGGCGCACGGCGGGCTTGTTGTTACAATTGAGTTCGTTTTTGGCTTCCCGATGAGTGCTTTGATTCCTACTCGTACAGACGTTTCCGTTAGGTCGTTCGCCTCTGCCGCGAACGCGCAAATGATTCCGGTAACCGCGTCGCTGAGCTACTGTTCGGTGACGCCGCAGGAGGACGTCGACCTGCAAAGGCTCATCCACGATCCGGCGTCGGCGACTCCTCCGGTCATCTCGTCGATTTTGCCCCGGCTGCACATTGTTCTCGCGGCGTATTTGGAGAAGCCCCACGGCAAGGCGGCGGGAGGCCCGCTGCTCGCGTTCAAGAAGCCGGTCGAATCCAGGCGAGTCTCGTCGACGCATATTCAGGAGGACGGCGAGGACTTCATCTTTCTGGCTTCAAAAGATGAGGATGTGGCCGACTACCACGACGCCCTTTATTACGAGTTGGCGACGCTGGTTGTCGACCGGGCGGATGAAGAATCGACTCGGCAGTTTTATGCGCTGCTGCGCGAAGAACTGCGCAACGAGGTTCGCGGCGAAGTCGATGACCAAAGCTGGAAGTTGAAGGAACAGTTGCTCAGCCGTCAGCCGGAACCAGCCAAAAACACCAAGGCCTTTCGAGCCTACGCTCGCGAGGCGATGATCGATACGCTAACGCTCTATTTGCATGGGCTATGTTGCGATTTGGACGTCGAAGCGGGACCGCGGCAGTTGCCCAGCCGTTTCTTGCGCCGGCGACTGGAATTGTTGCGCGACCTATTCCCGCCGCCCTCTGGGATCGCCGTCTTTCCCGAAGATCTCCCACGGGTTTAGAGAATCAACATGCAGTCGCCGTAGGAGAAGAAACGGTAGCGTTCTTTGACGGCGTGGCGGTAGGCGTCGAGCATGAGTTCGGTCCCGGCGAACGCACAGACCAGCATCAGTAGAGTCGATTCCGGCAGGTGGAAATTGGTCAGCAAGGCGTCGACGACCTGGAACCGGTACCCAGGGTAGATGAAAATATCCGTCTCGCCCGAGCAAGGGCCGATTGCTCCGCCGTGGCGTTGAGCGGCGGTTTCCAGCGTCCGGACCGCGGTCGTTCCGGCGGCGATGACTCGTCCGCCTGGAGCCCGAAGCGATTCGGCCGCGGCAGCGGAGACTTCAAAGCGCTCCGAATGCATGCGGTGTTCGTTGAGCTTCTGGACGCGCACGGGCTGGAACGTCCCGAGGCCGACATGAAGGGTGACTTCGACGACCTCGGCGCCGCGCTCGCGGCAGCTTGCGAGCACCTGCTCAGTGAAATGCAAGCCGGCCGTTGGGGCAGCGGCGGCGCCGGGCGTTGAGGCGTAGACCGTCTGATACCGTTGGCGGTCTGCCGCGGTGTCTTCGCGACGGATGTAGGGCGGCAGGGGCATATGGCCGATGCGCTCGATCTTTTCGTAAAAGCCGGCGTCGTCGTTGAATTGCAGAGTGCGCAGACCGTATTCGCCCCTGGCCGTTACTCGGGCTTCGAGTTCCTCGGGGAAAACGATGACCTGCCCCACGTCGAGTTTCTTGCTAGGTCGTACGAGCGCTTCCCAACGCGGGGGCGTTGCGGATAATGGTTTCGAAAGCAATACCTCGACGACGCCCGTGGGCTGTTGCAGGGCGTCCGGCACGTCCGCGCGGCGGCCGAACAAGCGGGCCGGCAGAACGCGGGTGTTGTTGACGACTAGTCGATCCGCGGGACGGATGTACGACGGGAAGTCCCGAAAGGTCTTGTCATACCAGACGCCTGCCTGGCGGTCGACCACTAACATACGGGCGCCGTCGCGCTCGGACGGCGGGGCTTGAGCAATCAGCTCTTCGGGCAGTTCGAAGGTAAAATCGGCGACGTTCACCGAAAGCTAAACCATGCCCAGGCGCTGCAGCCGATCAATATGCGCGGCGATCTGGCGCTCAGCCATCGGATATTCGTGAACGCCGATATCGGTGTAGACGGCAGGCAAAATCTCGACTGGGTCACGCAGCCCTTGGTTCCAAGCTTCCAGGACCTGCTGTTCCCGCCGCAAGCGATGGGCGTAGAGCGCATTCAGCCGCTCGACTCCGTTGGCGATCATCGTGCCGTGGGCCGGCAACAAGACCTTCGGCTCCAAGGCGGCGAGCTTTTGCAAAGAATCCATGTAGTCCGTCATATCGCCTTCCGGCGGATCGATGATGATCGTCGAATGGCCGGCGACCATATCGCCGGTGATGATGGACTTGGTTTCTTCGACGTAGAACGACAAATGGCCGCGGGCGTGCCCCGGCGTGTGGATGATGCGGATCGTCACTGGCGGATCGCCGGCGAGCACCACGACCTGACCGTCGTGTAGCGGCTGGTCGACCTCGATGCCGCGCGATTCCAGACGTTGGGCCGTCAGCGGGTGCGCGCAGATGGGGGCGCCCACTGCCTGCTTCATCGCTAACGCCCCGCCAATATGATCCGGGTGATGATGCGTCAGCCAAATGGCTTTGACCAAGCCGCCGTCTTGTAGCGCGACGGAACGGACGGCGCGCTTGAGCCGGTCCAACTCGTCAGCGTTTTCCGAGCCGGGGTCGACGATAATCACTTCCCGGCGGCCAATCAAGTAGGCGCTCGTATGGGTCGCCGGCGGCAGCGTAGCTGTCCTTTGCGGGACCGCGCTAATCTCCCGGCGGAACTCGACGCGATGCGGCGAGGGGCCGTGCTCTGCACCGGGCAGCAAGCGTGTGAGGCCTTTGTCAGGGCCGTCTTCGTGCAGCACACGCAAGATGTGCAGCACCGGTTGCGGCACCAGCACTTCGCCGCGCCGCCAGCGCTGTAGGGCTTCCGCGGCGGTGGTCCACTCGCCTTGGTCCAGTTCGCCGGCCCAGACTTCCGGCTGGACGGACCGTTCTTGGGGCCACTCCAACAAAAAGAAACGTGTATCGAATCGAATTGTCGAGAATGGCGGCGTCACCCAGCGGCCTGCGTAGGTGAGCACGGAGGCATCGGGTTGGACGCCAAGGTCGCTGAGAATTCTGTCGAAAGAACCCTTGCGGTCCAGAAGTCTGCGGCGCGCTTGCCCCAGATCCTCGTTTGAAGGAGCGGGCGTGCTGTTGTGGAT
>CAMPKL010000200.1 GCA_946887065.1 uncultured Bryobacterales bacterium | reverse complement strand
ACACCGACCCCCGTCGGCAGCGTATCGCCTGCCAGCTTGTTCAACAGACGCACGCCGCCGAGGCCAATCGCGAGTCCGAGTGCGGCGCCAAGCACTCCGAGTAGCAGGCTCTCGGTGAGCAGCAAACGGCCCAAGCGGCGCTGCCCTGCCCCAAGCGCGGCGCGAATCGACAACTCCTTGAGCCGCACGTTGGAGCGAACCAGCAGCAAATTCGCGACGTTGACGCAGCCGATCAACAACACAAACCCCACCGCGGCCAGCAAGATGTAAATCGCATCGCGAACATTCTTGACCAGCTCGTCATGCAAGGGTGACACCACGGCCCGATAGCCGGCGTTGCGCAAGACTTCGGCGAACTGCGGGTAGAGTTCATCATTGCGCACGTTGATGGCGTCCACGCGCTGCTGTGCCAGCTCGACCGGAACGCCCGGCCGCAAGCGAGCCATCATGGCAGCGTTGTTGCTATGGCGGCCGTCGGCGGAGAGCGCGTTTTTGGAAAAGACCAAGGGCACCGCGGCGCGACGCTCGAAAACGGTCTCGAATACCTGCGGCAATACCCCGACGATGGTGTAGGGCTCGCCGCTGAGCCGAATCTGTTGCCCAGTGACGTCTTGACCCGCATAGAGTTCTTGCCACAGACCGCGCGACAGCAAGATGACCTTCTCGCCTCCCTCTAAACCTTCTTCTTCAGTGAAAGTACGGCCAGCCAGAGGAGCGATCCGAAAGACCTCAAAGAACGACGGCGTTACGGCCAGAAACGACAGCCTCTGCGGAGAACCTTCAACCCCCACATCAAAATTGCGGGTAGTCTGCATACTAATGGAATCGAAAATCTCTGTTTCCTGCCGGCGATCCACCATTTCCGGCGCAGCGGCCCCTGCCTTGGGCACGCCAACGCCGGGGTAGGAATTGTAGATTTCGACAATTCGGTGGGGCTCGGCGAACGGCAGCGGTCGAAGTAAAATCGAGTTGACGACGCTGAAGATCGCCGTGTTGGCGCCGATGCAAAGGCCAAGTGTTAGCAGCGCGACGAGATTGAAGGTCTTGTCCTTGAGCAGCATACGGACGGCAAAGCGAAGGTCTTGTAGTATTTGGTTCATGGCCGCGGCTGTTATTTCAAGACCATACGAAGGTGCGGCTGCTGATGTTCCCGGTTGGAATTACTCCGGGACTTGAAGTAGAGTAGGTGCGCCATGAAATTTCGACTTTTCACGTTGTTTTGCCTGGCCGTATCCCTGGCAGCGGGCGCTGAACCGTTAGTCGAACGGATTCATAGCCTGGATCCGGGCAACTACCGCGACCTCAAGGCGGTACACGCCGGCGCCGGGACGATGCAGTTCGGCGAGTTGTTGCCTGGGGGCTCCATTCACCAGTTGCGCTTCGTCCACCGCGGCGTGGTCCATGCCAAGAGCGGCATCGGACACCACATGCACAACTCGACAGAGGAGATGTTCGTGATCTTCGGCGGCACGGTGCAGTTCACGATTGACGGTCATACGGCGGAAGCTCAAGGGCCTGTGGGCGTTCCCGTGCGCCTGGGTCAGGCGCATGCCTTGTATAACGCCGGCGACACGCCGGTCCAATGGATGAACATCAGCGTCGGGCGCTCGGACATGCCGGCGCTAGGGCGCGGAGACGACCCGACGGGCAGCGTTGATTTGGGAGACGACCGCGTCGGCGCCCCGCTGAGCAGGGTCCCGGAGTTTCTGACGGCGCCATTCGACCGCGCAAAGCTACGTCCGATGACCAACATGCATGGCGGCAAGGGAACCGTCTCCTATGCGAGGAAGATTGGGCCATCGTTCTTCCGCACTAACTGGGCTTACGTCGACCACCTGCTGGTCCCGCCCGGCGCCAGCGTCGGCAAGCATATTCACAATGGCGTCGAAGAGTTTTATTACGTGATGAACGGCAGCGGCGAGATCACCGTCAATGACGAGACGGCTCCCGTGAAAGCCGGCGATACGATTCCCTTGTTAGCGCGGGAGGCTCATGGCCTGGCGAATAACGGCAGCGAGCCGTTGGAAGTGATCATCATCGGCGTTGCCTTCCACAAAGGCGTGCTGGACACATCCGACGCCCAGTAGATGCGCGCTCACCGCGCGTGTGTCGGCAGCGGGCGCCGGAAGCCCGTCGTAAACTGCGATTACTTAGCGATGCCGCCCTCGGTCATCTTGCGGGGATTCAGCAGTCGCTCGAGTTCTTCGGCGCTGAGGTCCGTCATCTCCGCCGCTACTTCCTTGAGCTTGCGCCGCGAAGCGTACGCGGTCTTGGCGATCGCGGCCCCTTTTTCATAGCCGATCACCGGATTCAGAGCCGTGACGAGGATCGGATTCTTCTCGACCAGATCGGCGACGTGCTCCTCGTTGGGGGTAAATCCGGCAATGGCTTTGTCCGCCAGAAGCCGACTTACCTTACCCAGTAACCTAGCGCTTTCCAATAGGTTATGAGCAACTACAGGAAGCATTACATTCAGTTGGAAGTTGCCGGACTGGCCAGCGATGGTGATCGTGCCGTCGTTGCCGATCACCTGCGCGCAAACCATGCAGGCCGCCTCCGGGATGACCGGATTGACCTTGCCCGGCATGATGCTCGAACCAGGCTGCAAATTCGGCAGCGAGATCTCCGCCAGACCTGCCTGAGGACCGCTGTTCATCCAACGCAGATCGTTCGATATCTTCATCAGCGAGACGGCGACCGTCTTCATCTGACCGCTCAATTCGACCGCGGCATCCTGTGTGGAGAGACTGACGAAATAGTTCTTGCTCGTCGTGAAGTGGAAGCGCGTCCGATCCGCCAAGCGGGCTGCAACCCGCGAACCGAACTCGTTATGAGCATTGACGCCCGTTCCGATCGCCGTACCGCCCAAAGCCAGGGCGCCTAGCCTAGGCAGCACGCCCTTGATGCGGTCCACGCCTTGTTCCACCTGCGCGGCCCAACAGCGCAGTTCTTGGCTCATACGGATCGGCAAGGCGTCCATCAGATGGGTGCGCCCCGTCTTGATCACTTTGTCGACTTCCTTGGCCTTGTTCTCAATCGTTTGCCGCAGATGATCCAGGCCAGGAAGCAACGTTTCCGTTACCTCCAGGCAGGCCGCCACGTGCAGCGCCGTTGGGATGACGTCGTTCGACGATTGCCCCATGTTCACGTGGTCGTTGGGGTGAACGGGGCTGCCCAAACGCTGTGTAGCGAGGGTCGCGATCACCTCGTTGGCGTTCATATTGGTCGACGTTCCCGACCCGGTCTGGTAGATATCCAGCGGGAAGTGCGCGTCGTGCATTCCCTGCTCGACTTCTTTGGCTGCCGACTGGATCGCTTCGACCATTTTGCTGTCGAGAAAACCGAGTTCCTTGTTGACGTAAGCGGCCGCGCCTTTCACCAAACCGAGAGAGCGAATGAAGTTGCGGGGAAAGCGGATGCCGCTGATCGGGAAGTTCTCGACCGCGCGTTGCGTCTGGGCGGCGTAGAGGGCGTCCTTGGGGACGCGCACCTCGCCCATGGAATCGTGTTCGATGCGAAAGCTTTCGTCGGCCATAAGCCTCTAGGTTAGCTCAGGCCGCGACCTCCGACGGAGCGCTATCTAGCGGTTCAATTCACGCTCAATAGCTTGCAGTTCCCGAGCCAATTCCTCGGCTTGTCTACGCAAAGTGGACAGCCGGTCGGCCACCTCGCGCATATCGCGTCCCTCCGCGTCGGAGGCTGGCATCGGAGGCGGCGCCGGCGGTTCGCCCGCCTCGGTCATCATCGGCGGCGGCGGAGCAGTCGATCCCGCCCCTAAGCGGAATAAGGCGCGCTCGAAGGTGTCCTCGTAGATCAAGCGGTTGCCCATCGCCAGGACGACCTTCTTGAGTTGCGGCATCTTCGCCGATTGGGCTTGGATGTAGATCGACTCGACGTATAGGAACGAATCGCCAACCGGTAAGGCCAAGATGTCGCCGCGGATCACGCTCGAACCTTGCTGATTCCACAAAGTGAGATCCTTCGCGATGTTTTGATCTTGGTTGATCCGCGACTCGATTTGATTGGGGCCGAAGACCAGTTGCTGCTTCGAAAGCTGGAAGTAAACCAACTCTCCCAATTTGTCGCCGTCGCAGCGTGCAGCCATCCAGCCGATTAGATTGTCTTTGCCGCGAGGGGTAAACGGCAGCATCAAGATAAACTCCGGCTCTGTCTCGCCGGGCAAGGTTGCAACGATATACGTCGGCGTCATCGGCGCCGCGGCTCCCGACTGCCCGGCCAAGCTCTGCCCCACGTCCCACAAGTCTTCCTTGTTATAGAAGACCTCGGGATCTTTCATGTGGAAGCTACGGTAGAGTTCGGCCTGCACGCTGAACATCGCCAACGGGTAACGCACGTGCGCGCGCAAGTCCGCGGGCATTTCGCTGCGATCCGTGAACAGCACTGGGAACTCCGCCGCGTAAGCCTGAATTATTGGGTCCGCCTCGTCAAAAACATACAGCTTGGTTTCGCCATTGTAGGCATCCACGGTCGCCTTCACCGAGTTGCGGATGTAGTTGAATCGGCCCTGAGTCATGGCCGAGTACGGGTGTGAGTCGGACGTCGTGTAGCCATCCACGATCCACATCAATCCGCCGTCGCTCGTAATTACCATGTAGGGGTCTGGATCCCAACTCACGAAGCCGGCCAAGTGCTGCAATCGCTCCGTGACGTTGCGGTAAATCATCATCCGGCTGTTTTCGTTGGTCTGGCCCGTCAGCAGAATGTTGATGTCGCCCTCGGTAAGCGCCGCGGCCAGCCGCATGGGCAATGAATGAATCGGGAAACCGCCCGTGCCCTGATAGTTCGAGGTGGCGTTTCCTTCCGCGGAGTCGTCGGCGGGATAGTCAAATTCTTCTTGCTCCGTATTGACGAACACTGGCTCGTGGGTCACCTCTCCGTAATAGATAGAAGGCCGGTTGAGCTGAATGTCGGGCGTCCGCACGTCCGGCGGCGCGTCTTGAATCATCAGCACTGGCAAACCGTCATCGGTGGTGCGATTGACCTCGCTCATGACCACGCCGTAACCGTGCGTGTAGAACAGATGCGAATTGATCCAGCTCGCTTGGGCATCCTGTGTTAGGCGGTTGATGTCAATCTCGCGCGGCGAAAGCAACACCTGTTTGATCTTGCCGTCGATCATATAGCGATCGATGTCGATGTCGGCGAACTCGTAGTAGGGCCGCAGCGCCTGGATCTGTGTGATGGTCTGAGTGAAAGCCCCGGTGTCCCACAGCCGTATGTTGTCGATGAGCGTGGCGTGAGCGTCCATGTCGATGCCGTCGTTCGCAGCCGCGAACGGTTGCTCCGTGCCGCGATCCAACCCATAGGCGGAAACCGTCGCATCGAGATGGCGCTGGATGTAAGGCGTCTCAATCGTTAATTCATTCGGACGCACATAGGCGGAGCGCACCAGTCCCGGTACAGCCGTCGTCAAGATGAAGGCCACGGCCACGCCGATCGCCGCTTGTTTGAAGCGCTTCGTCCAAACCAATGGAATCGCTGCGAGCAGGGCCAGAACGGTGAGATACCGTAGCGGCAAGACGACCGTCTCTTCCACCCAATCCATGCCCGTCATGAAATTATGCGAACTCAGCAACAGGTCGTACTGTCCCAGGAAGTAGCCGACCGCGCCGGCTGCCAGCACAATCACCGCAACGATCCGCAGGAAACTTGCGCGAGTGGCGCCCGGCAGAAGCAGCGGCGTCGGGCCGGGGTCAAATTCTTCCATCTTGCCGCCGGCAGCCGTGAACTGGCGTATCCGGTCGAACAACTGCCAACCTCTTGCCGAGGCCCAAAAGACCACGGCAGCGAACAAACTAGAGACCAGCACGAACTGCAGCAGCTGCTTGTAGAGAGGCAGGTCAAAGAAGTAGAACGATATGTCCCGTCCGAACACAGGGTCACGCCAACTCGCCGTCGCCGCGGCGGTATCGAGCGAGCCCACGTAAGTGATCAGCACCGCGGAGTCCACGCCGGAGCCGATGAAGGCGACGCTGATAACGGCGAGCCCCGCCAGGATCAATCGCGAATGCCAACGATAATGGGCGGCGGGAACTCCAGCGAACTTCATCCCCCGCTGATAGGCCCATGCCAGCAGACACCAAGCGATAGCCGATGCGATTAAGCTCGGCAGCACTTGGAAGCCCAGCATCCGGAACCAGGTGTCGATCTGGCCCATCTCCCGCCACCACTGATACTCAATCAAGAAGTCGGCGATGGTTCGCGAGCCTAGCAGCAAGACGAACAGCAAAGCGGCGATTACGATGTTTCTGACTTGTCGAGGTTCCATGGGCGCCCCTTATTGTGCATCATTGCGGGAGCCGGCTCTAACTAGGCCCGCTACAATGCCTTCATCCGCCAGGACGAACTTATGAGATTTGCCCCGCCATCTTGGGTCTGCTTTCTTGCTCTAGCCTTCGCGTTGCAGGCGCAGGATCACGGCGGACACGGCGCCGCGGAGCCCGCTGGGAACGCCCTTCCGGCCAACTTCAGCGAACCCATGCCGATCTACGCCAAGGCGCTGGGGACGTTCACGCGTCCTATCTCGTCGACCAATGCCGAAGCGCAGGCCTACTTCAACCAGGGCTTCCAGATGATGTACGCCTTCGCCAAGATGGACGCCGTCCGCTCTTTTCGGGAAGCCTGGAAGCGCGATCCCGACTGCGCCATCTGCTACTGGGG
>CAMPKL010000199.1 GCA_946887065.1 uncultured Bryobacterales bacterium | reverse complement strand
CTGGCGCTCGCCCGTTCGCAGGGGCGGGTGAGCGTCGAGGAGTTGGCGGCGCGCCTGATCTAGAACTTCGTTTGTGGGAGTCGTCTTTCCGTTGTGGATGAGGACGCCGGTTTCCTCGAAAAGCTCGCGGATCGCGCAACTCAATAAGCCGTCGATGAGCGTCGGGCGCAACTCGAGTCCGTCGGCGCCGGGAACGTCCTCGTCCTCATAGCCCGTATCGATGCCGATCGGCGAACCTTGCACGGACGCGGATAAGTCGCTGGCGCTGATTCCGCCGCCCGGGAAGGCGTGCCAGCCGCCCATGAAGCGAAGAATGGAGGAACGGCGCACCCAGAAAACTTCGATCTGGTTCTTCTCATTAAGACGCCACAAAGCGACTGCTGCCGAGGGTCGTACGCGCGCCGCGGGGGGCGCGGCAAAGGCCTGGCCGATGCCGGACAGGACCTGCTCGTAGATGCTTTTGCCGTTCACCCTACTACTGTAGCCCAGCAGTTGGAGGCGTCGAATCCGGGCCGGTCCGGCGGCGCCAGAGCGCAATGCCGATGCCGGCGAGGATGAAAACGGGAGGCGCGCCAAGCACCAAGATTGCCTGATTAAAGGCCTCCGCCGCCTCCTGGCGCTGGGCGGCAGCGGCTTCCCGGCACATGGCGCACTGCGCCGTTAACGACCCGGTCGAGACGAGGGCGCTGAAAGCCAGAAGCACGACTGCAAGCGGCCGCCTCATGGCCTCAGACTCAACACGCGCAAGCTGTCAGGCAATAGGTAGGCGATCAGCACCACGATGCAGGCGACCAGCGGCGGCGCCAGCATCCAGGTCAGCGCCGGCTTATCGAACTTCAGATGCATGAAGTAGCCCATGATCATCGCCGCCTTGGCCACGGAAAAGGTCATCAGCAGGGTCAGCATGAGGCCTGGCGCGAGTTGGATGTAGGCCAGCAGAACCTCGATCAAGGTCAGTGCAAGGAGGCCGGCCCAAATTTTGAGCATCAACCCTTGCGGCGTAACAGCGTTTGCGGCCAAGACCATTCTCCTTAAGCGTTCGGCGCGACCGATAACAAGTAAATCAGCGGAAAGACGAACATCCACACTAAGTCCACGAAGTGCCAATAAAGGCCGGCGACCTCAACGTCTTCGCCGTCAAATTTACCGCGCCGAAAGCCCACCGCAATCACACACAGATAAACAACGCCGATCGCCACGTGCGTCATATGCAGGCCGGTGATCAAGTAGAACGTTCCGCCAAACAGCGGCGCGCCCCAAGGGTTGGCGAACGGGGTGACGCCTTCTTCGATCAGGTGCCGCCACTCCATCAAATGCAGAACCACGAAGACGACCCCGCCGAGCGCCGTCAGCAGGATATGCTTCATTGCCCGCGCACTATCTCCCGCGTGGGCGGCCGCGACGCCGAATACCATGGTGAGGCTGCTCGATAGCAAGACGATGGTCATTACCGACGAGAAGACAATGGCCGGCGAGAACTCAAATGGGTGCGGCCAATCGTTGGCAATCCGCAAATAGCTATAGGCAACAAGCAGGGCCGAGAAGGTCAGTGCGTCGGAGACGACGAACAACCACATCCCCAGCTTCTTGCGGCCGAGATCCAACAGGGCGTTTTCTTGTGCGACCGCGTGCGACATTCTAACTATCCGAGATACAGCAGCAGAACCACTATATAGAGCCAAAGCGCGCCCATGAAATGCCAGTAGAGCGCCGCCGCCTCCACAACCGCCTTCGGGCGCGGCCAGGGACGGCGAATCGATACCCGCGTCACGATGTAGCCGAGCGCGCATATTCCGCCCATGATGTGCAGGCCGTGGGCCGCCGTCAGCAGGTAGAAGAACGCCCCGCTGGGCTGGCCGCGCAGAACGACTCCCTGGGCGAGCATTTGGGACCAGCCGGAAAGTTGCGCGAGGAGAAACCCAATACCCAGGAGCGCCGTGAACAGCACCCACATGCGAACGTCCTTGGCGCCGCGCCTGCGCACTGCCCGCCTGGCCGCTTCAAACGTCAAACTGCTGCCAAGCAACAGGGCGGAACTGAGCCAGAGCACGGGCGGCAAGTCGATGCGGCGCCAGTCTTCGCGCACGCTGCTGACGACCATGGCGCTTGAGATCGCGGCGAAGAACATCACGATTCCCGCAATGCCTACCCAGACGGCCAGCTTGTAGCGCTGCTCGGAATGGAAGCCGTCTCCGCCCGAGTCGCCGCCGCCCCAGCCGCGCGTCACCGGAGGAGGAGAGCCGAAGCCGCCGCTGCCCGCGTCGGGAATGTCAGCGCGGGCGGGACGTTTGGCTTCCGGCGGCGGATGCAGCGTCACCGCCATCGCTATTCAAGCCCTCCCGTGCTGTTCGGTTCATGCTGCATCAAGAAATCCTTGGCGCTGCCGGGTACGCTGTAATCATAAGGGCCGCGGCGAACGACCGGAACCCGGCCGGCGAAGTTGTCGTGGGGCGGCGGCGACGGCAGCGTCCACTCCAAGCTGGTCGATTGCCACGGGTTGTCGCTTTCGGGCTTCTTGCCCGCGAACAAACTCCACAAAAAGTTCACCAAGAACAGAAGCTGCGCGGTCACCAGGACCATGGCGGCGATGGTGATGAAGTAGTGCATTTCCGCGGAGCCGCGCTCGGCTAGGTAGTCGACGCCGCTAATCTCCGCGTAACGCCGCGGATGTCCCAGCGTGCCCAGGAAGTGCATCGGCCCAAACACGCCGTAGACGCCGAACATCGTCAGCCAAAAATGCAGCTTGTTGAGCGGCTCGTTCATCATTCGCCCAAACATCTTGGGGAACCAGTAGACGAGCCCGGCAAACATCGCCATGACCGCCGCCACGCCCATGATTAAGTGAAAATGCGCCACCACGAAGTACGTGTCGTGGAAGTACATATCGAGCGCCGGTTGACCCAAGAACAGGCCAGTGATGCCGCCGGCGACGAAGATCGAGACAAAGCCGATGGCGTAGAGCATCGGCGAATCGAGCCGCAAGCGGCCGCCCCACATCGTGCCGATCCAGTTAAACGTCTTGATCGCCGATGGTACGCCGATGGCCATCGTTAGGATCGAAAACGTTACTGCTGAGTAAGGGCTCATACCGCTAACGAACATGTGATGGCCCCAGACCACAAAGCCAAGGGCGGCGATCGCGCCCATCGCATGAACCATGGCGCGGTAGCCGAACACCGGCTTGCGCGAGAACGTCGCCAGCACATGGGAAATGACTCCCATGCCGGGTAGGATCGCTATATAGACCTCCGGGTGGCCGAAAAACCAGAACAAGTGTTGCCAAAGAATGGGAGATCCGCCTTCGCGATCAATCAGCCGGTCGCTGACCACAAGCCCAGCGGGAATGAAAAAACTGGTATCGAGATTGCGGTCCATCAGCAGCAGAATGCCGCCGGCCAACAACACGCCGAAGGCCAATAGGCCAATCACGGCGGTCGTGAACCAGCCCCACACAGTCAGAGGCATGCGCATCAGGGTCATTCCCTGAGTACGCATCTCGAGCGTGGTCACGATAAAGTTCAGCGCGCTCAAGACAGAAGCCAGGCAGAAAATGGCGATCGAGACGATCCATAAGTCTTGCCCCACGCCCGCCGCGGTGGCCTCTTGCAGAGCGCTCAACGGCGGATAGGCCGTCCAGCCGGTACCAGGGGCGCCGCCCGTGACGAAGAACGCAGCCATCAGCGTCAGGAACGACAGGAACGTTAGCCAGAAGGCCAGCATATTGAGCCGCGGAAAGGCCATGTCCGCGGCGCCGATCTGGATCGGCAGGAAGTAGTTGCCGAAGCCGCCTTGCGGCGCCGTCGTCAGCACCATGAAGACCATGATGGTCCCGTGCATGGTGAGGAGCGCCAGATAGAATTCCGGCGTCATCACGCCGCCCGGCGCGCCGGCCGGGAAAAGCGTCTCGAGCAACGCGTACGGCCGGTCAGGCCACACCAGCCGGATGCGCATCAGCAGCGACAGCGCCATGCCGACGAAGGCCGCCACGATCGCGAGCAGCAGATACTGAATCCCGATCACTTTATGATCGGTGGAGAATATCCAACGGCCCACAAAGTTTTTCGGCTCTGCGTGTCGCTCGACTTCGGTGTAGGCAATGGCTTCCGGCATCTTTCTACTGCACGTACTGCGCTTGTTCGGCGAGCCAAGTCTCAAACGCCGCCGGCTCCATCACTTCCATGAACGCCCGCATGCGGTAGTGGCCGAGCCCGCATAGCTCCGAGCAAGCGATTTCGTATGTCCCTGTCTTGTCGGGCGTGAATCGCAAACGTCCTTCCAAGCCGGGCACGGAATCCAACTTGATTCGCAGCTCGGGCACGAAGAAGTTATGCAAGACGTCCTTGGACTTCAATACAATCTCGACTTCGCGTCCCACCGGCAAGGCCAACCGCGGCACGATCAGATCGTCCTCGCCCATTGGGTGCGAACGGTCTACGCCCAAAGGGTTTCCCATGGAGTCGTCGATCAATTTGGGATCCGTCGGCCCAAAATCGCCGTCCGGACCCGTATAGCGGATGTTCCAAACGAACTGCTGCCCAACGACCTCGACAATCAGCCGGTCGGCGTTGCCCTCGCTGCGCCGCTCGGCGTCAAATCGGGCTTCCGCCCAAGCGGAATAACTGGCCAGCGAAAGTCCGATAAAGATCGCCGCGCCGCCGGCCGTCCAGAGCAATTCCAAGCGATTCGATCCCTCGATGTAGTTTGCCGCCTCTTTGCGCTTGCGGCCGAACCGAATCACGGCGTATCCCAGGGCGAACTGTGACAGCAAGAAGATCACTCCGCTAAGGATGAAGGTCAACGTCATCCGGTTATCGATCTCCCGCGCCAGGGGCGTGATCGCTTCGGGGAAGCCCCACGGACCCAGATACGCCGGTAAGATCAGCGCCAGGGCGAGCAACCAAACCGCGACTGCAACGAAGTACGCCATAAGGATGGTCGATTAGTGTATCAATCCCCTGGCCCGTATCCGAATTCGGTGAGGATGGCCCGAGCGCGGGGCTCGCTCATATACCGGGCGAAACCGTACGCCGAGTCTTTGTGCAGGGCGGTGACCAGGACCGCCAATGCCTGCTCGATCGGCTCGTACAAGGCCGCGTCTAATTCGTAGCTCTTGCCGTCCGAGTCCTTTGTCAGCGACACCGCCGTCATGGCTATGTCGGCGTCGCCGGACGCGGCGTGCTGTTGGGTCATGCTGGTGTTTTGGGCGTAGACGATCTTACCCTGGAGCCGATCGAGGTAGCCCAGGCGCTTCAACGCTTGCTCGGCGGCGATTCCGTAAGGCGCGAAAGCTGGATTGGCGATGGAGACATACTTCACGCCGGGATCGAGCAAGGCCTCGGGGCCGCTGAGGTCGAGCGGAGCATCCTTGCGCGCCCACAACGCCAACCGTCCGCGGGCATAGACGTACTTGGAATCCGCCTCGGCAAAGCCGCCAGCGACGAGCTGATCCACATGGGCCGCGTCGCCCGACAAAAAGATGTCGAAGGGAGCGCCGTTTTCGATCTGCTGAGTCAGGTTGGACGTAGAACCGAGACTGACCACCGCCTTGAGTCCCGTCGACGCCTCGAAACCTTCCATCAACCGCGGAATGGCGCGATCCAAGTTGGATGCCGCGGCCACGACCACCGCCTCGGTCGCATCGCTCGGTCCGCCGCGGCCGCAAGCGGCCAGCAGCAACAGCCCAGCGAGATAGAAGCGGCGCATGGGCCCAGGATAGCGAACCCAGCGCGGTAAGCTCGTGCGGTACGATACCGGCGAAAATGTCCCGTCGCCGATCGCGAGCCGAACTTGCCTACAGTCCCATCCCATTCGGCCTCGGTGAGACCAAACCGCATCATTTTCGCGATATGGCGCGGATCGCCTGGACGAATCGCGACAACCTCGGCTACGCCTGGCGCGTGCTGACGCAGGGCGTCTGCGACGGCTGCGCCCTGGGTACGAGCGGCCTTCATGACTGGACCATCGAGGGTACGCACCTGTGCATGGTCCGCTTGGAATTACTACGGCTGAACACTATGGGGGCGCTCAACCACGAGCTATTGATGGACGCGGAGGCGCTCGCGGCCAAGAATTCGAAGGACCTGCGGGCACTCGGGCGGCTAGCCTATCCAATGCGCCGCCGGCGCGGCGAGAAGGGCTTTACGCGCGTTTCTTGGCAACAACTGTGGGCCGACGTCGGCGAACGATGGCGAGGCTTCGACCCGCAGCGGACGTTTCTGTATCTGACTAGCCGCGGCATCACCAACGAGGTCTACTACGTCGCCCAAAAAGTGATGCGCTATCTCGGCTCGCCGAACGTCGACAACTCGGCCCGCCTGTGTCATTCGCCCTCGACCGCGGGCCTCAAGGCGACACTGGGCGTCGCCGCGGCTACTTGCTCCTACCGCGACTGGTTCGACTCCGATCTGATCGTCTTCTTCGGGTCCAACCCGGCCAACGATCAGCCGGTCGCCTTGAAGTACTTGGCTGACGCACGGCGCCGCGGGGCCCGCGTGCTGATGGTCAACGCTTATCGCGAGCCAGGGATGCAGCGCTACTGGATTCCGTCGAACCCGGACTCAGCAGTGTTCGGCACGAAAATCGCGGACCGCAACTTCTTGGCGAAAGTCGGCGGCGACCTGGCCTTCGTCAACGCTGTCCAAAAAGTGCTGATTGAGCGCGGCTGGGTTAAACACGAATTCCTCAATGCGGCGG
>CAMPKL010000198.1 GCA_946887065.1 uncultured Bryobacterales bacterium | reverse complement strand
CCGCCAGCAAGGTGGCGATAAACGTGAACATGAGAATCTGTTCCCCCATGGTTTCGCGGAGACTCTGCGCGGCGCGCTGCTTGATCTCGGTGCCTGCCACCCTGGGCATTTGTTTGAGGGCGCTGTAAACCTGGGCCTCGTAAGCTTCGTCAACCGCCAGCCTCACGCCAGAGAGGGCGGGACCCTCACGCATGAAACGGTTCAAGGAAGCCAGGCTCATGTAGCCGGACACCCCGAGGAATTGACTCACCGTGCCGGCAAGCGGGGTCGTGCGGACGGGGCGCGAGCCCTCTAATACTTCAACCGTTACATCTTCGCCCGGCGCCACTTGGAGAAGGTCGGCTAGGTAATCGGTCAATACGAGGCCTTCGTCGGGCGGCTCGATTGGGTTCAGCTGCGGATCGAGCGTCCGGTAAAGGTCTCCTCCCGGCGGCACGCCCAGAATGGACGTGCGATAAGTGCGGTGGCCGACGCGCAGTCTTACGGGAACCGCGCGGTAGCCTTCCGCGTACTGCACGCCGGGCAGTCGCTGGAGATCCAGCAAGGCGCTGTAGGACGTCGGCTCCACGAAATTCACGGAGATGTCGTCTCGCTCGGCCAGCCGGTATTGGACGTCGAGCATGTATTCAATGGAGTCGCTGGAAAACAGCCCCATCACCAAAATGGCGAACGAAGCGGAAATGCCAAAGGACGTACTGAGCGCCTTCATCGGGCGGCGTTGCAGGTTGCGAGCGATCATGCGGGCCGGTTCCGAGAAGGCGCGCGCGAGGATTGTGCGGTCGAACCAAGTTCGCCGGTAGCGGGCCGGCGCTTCAGGGCGCATGGCTTCGGCGGGAGGCTGCTTCACCGCCCGTCTCACCGCGAAAATCGTCCCGCCAACGCAGGCGGCGAGGCTGATCAGCACGGCCATGGCGACAACAGACGGGCCGATCCAGTAATGCAGATAAGGGAAGCGGTAGAACTCCATGTACATGGCGCTCATGCCGCTGCCCAGCCAGCCGCCGCCGATGATTCCCAGCACGACGCCGACCGAGGCGATCAAGGCTACGAATTGCAGGTAGTGGAAACCGATGGCCCAGTTGGAGTAGCCGAAGGCTTTGAGCGTGGCGATCTGTTCGCGCTCGGTCTGGAATAGGCGGCTGAAAACGACGTTGAGCAGGAAAGCGGCCACGCCGAGGAAAATCGTCGGGAAGACTGTTGCCAGCGATTCGAGCTGCCTGAACTCTTCGGTGAGATAGCGGTGCGAGACTTGGTCGGCTCGGGCGTAGGCGCCGCGGCCGCCATAGCGGGCGAGGACGGCGTCCATGCGGTCGATGACTTCGGCGGCATTGGCTTCGGGGGTTAGAGTCAGGGCGACGCTGTTGAAGGCGCCGTCCATATCGTAGGCGGTCGCCAGCGGCCGTTCGGCCATCCACAGAATGGCGTAGCTCTTGAAATCGGGGACGATCGAACCGGGCTTGATTTGGTTGACGAACTCGGGCGATAGGGCGACGCCGACAAGGGTTAGCTCCTTCTTGCGGCCATTGATGATTGCCGAAAGACGATCGCCGGGGACAAGGCCCTGGGCCTCGGCGAAGGCCTCGCTGACAACGGCTTCGTCGTCGCGCAGAGGGTCGACTAAGCGACCCTCGCGGAGGTAGATGCGATTGAGTTCGGAGTTGCCGTTCTCGCCGACGGACACCAGCATGGCCGTCGCTGGGTCGCTGTAGCCTTCGATGTCGAGATTGACGCCGGCGGCTACGCCCGTTTGAACAATGTCGACGCCTGGGATCTCGCGGATGCGGTCGGCGATGCTGTTAGGGGCGCGCTTAATCGAGGCGAAAACGTCCGCGAAACGGTACTCACGATAGAAAGCGGCTTGAGTCTCTTCAAGCGATTGAAAAGTGCTCAGCGCCATGACGAAAGTTGAGACGCCGCTGGCGATGACCAAAGCGATCGCCAATGCTTGCCCGCGCATGCCCCAGACCTCGCGGAATAGCTTGCGGTGTAGGGCGCTCACCAGACGATATCCTTCGCGGCGGTCTTCACCTCGTTCCGCTCCACGCTAACGATTTGTCCGTCGCGAAGATGTATGACGCGGTCCGCCATGCGAGCGATGTCGGCGTTGTGGGTGATGATGACCGTGGTGGCGCTTAGTTCCCTGTTAGCACGCTCAAGAGCTTCGAGAACGACCACGCCGGTGGATGAGTCTAGAGCGCCTGTCGGCTCATCGCAGAGCAGCACGGCCGGGTTCTTAGCGATGGCGCGCGCGATGGCCACACGCTGCTGTTGGCCGCCGGACATCTGCGAGGGGAAGTGGTCCATGCGGTCGCCGAGGCCGACGAGCCTGAGCGCCTCTTCCGGCTTCATGGGATTCTTGGCTATCTCGGTGACTGCTGCGACGTTCTCACGAGCGGTCAGGCTGGGTATGAGGTTGTAAAACTGAAAGACGAAACCGACGTAGTTGCGCCGGTACTCGGTCAATTCACGGTCGGTCGCCTTCGTGAGTTCCTTGCCGCGGTAGCCGACCTGGCCACTAGTCGCGACATCCAAGCCGCCAAGGATATTGAGCAGCGTGGACTTGCCCGAGCCGGAAGGGCCTAGCAGCACGACGAGTTCGCCAGGGTACAGGTCAAGATCCACGCCCTGAAGGGCGCGCACCTGCACCTCGCCCATGTCATAGGTTTTGGTGAGCCCGCGAGCTTCGAATACGCTCTCGACAGCAGTGGCCATAAGGCGCTCTGTTTTCGAGGATAACAGCGTGGCCGGGTCAGCTAGGGAGTGTCGGCCAGCTGAATCTCGTCGACGATGCCGATGATTGCGCAATCGATGGGCGCGAGTTTGCGGTCGACGGCGGACATGGCGCCGAAACCGTCCAGCGTAATCAGCACCTTATCGCCGAGGCCTGCGCCGACAGAGTCCGCGGCCACGAAAGGGGCATCCGCACGTACGGAGTCGTCCAACTCCAGCACAGCAACGGTGAGCAGCTTCAAGCCTTCGTGCGAGGGATGTTTCTCGGAGGCGACAATTTCGCCGATGACTCTGCCGATCAGCATCGCGTTCTAGCTCGCATGGTTAGCGATCGAGTCCACGATGCCGACCACGGTGGCGTCGGAACTGACCGCCTCCGGGTGGAAAGCGAGGCTCGCTTCTTTTCCGCGCGCCCAGTAGATGACGTCGCCTGGGCCTGCGCCGATGGCGTCGAGGCAAACGAGCGTTGCGCCGTGATCGGCGCCGGCGGCGTCGATCGGCTGGACGATCAAGTAACGCTTGCCGCTGTGTTGCGCAATGCGCGCCGTAGACCAGAGCTTGCCCGTGACGCGCCCCAGCCGCATTATTTCCCCTTGTTCTTCCGAGGCGCCACTTTGGAGTGATTGCCGTCCAGGTCGATCTGGTCGACGATGCCGACTACAGCCGTGTCGACGGGGCTATCTTTCAGACCATCAGCCATGCGGGCCGAACTTCCGGAGACGGTGATGACGGTCTCGTTGACGCCGGCGCCGACGGTATCGACGGCGATCAGATAGCTGTTTGCTTTGGCCTCGCCCTCGGGACTCACGGTCTGTACGATGAGCAGCTTCTGCCCTTCCAGCCGCGGATCCTTCCGCGTGGCGACGACTGTGCCCACGACGCGCGCGAGGATCATCGCTCACTTGCCTCGACGGCCCGCAAAGTTAGCCGTCCTTGCGGGTGATGGTGAAGATCTTGCCGAGGTCGGCATGCGGACGCGGGATCACGTGCACGGCGATCAACTCGCCTACACGGCGAGCGGCCGCAGCCCCAGCATCCGTCGCGGCCTTCACCGCCGCTACGTCGCCGCGCATCAGCACGGTGACGTAACCGGATCCAATTTTCTCCCAGCCGACCAACGTGACATTCGCCGCCTTAACGGAAGCGTCCGCGGCCTCAATCAGTGAGGTCAATCCGCGTGTTTCGATCATTCCAAGGGCTTCGCCCATTTGTTACCTCTTCTCCTCTCTTGCCAGCACGGCCTGTTCGACTAGGTCGACCAGTTGCCGCCGCGTGACCCAGAATCCATCTTCAGAACTTTTCGGCGCGCTAGGCGCCATATCTTCAGCCGTCGTGGGACAGCCGGCCGCAGGGGTCGCCTTAGATCGTACGCCGTAACGGGTGCGCGAGTCGAATAGCTTATCGACTTCCGCGCGGGGCAGGGGTTTAGCTCCGCCCAACATCTCGGCCACGAGGTTGATCCGGGCGAAATGCTCGACTGTCTCCATGCGGAAATAGGCCTGCAATAGGTCCTTTCCATAAGCCACCGCGCCGTGGTTCGCGAGCAGAATCGCATCGTACTGCGGAATCAAGGGAATCAACGGCTCGGTCAGCGCCGGCGTTCCCGGCAGCCCATAGGCTGCGGTTGGAATGCATCCCAGGCCGATCACTACTTCCGGCAGTACGGCTTTGTTCAAGGGAATTCCGGCCGAGGCGAAACCGGTTGCCACAGGCGGGTGCACGTGGACGACGGCGTGGATATCGGGGCGGCCATTGTAAATGGCGATATGCATCGCGATTTCGGACGTGCTTTCCAAGCGGCCGCGGATCTTCCTGCCGCGGTAATCGACGACGATCAAATCCTCCGGGCTCATCATGCCCTTGCTGACGCCCGTGGGCGTCGCCAGAATCTGCTCGTTATCTAGGCGGACGGAAATGTTGCCGTCATTCGCCGCTACCCAGCCCCTCTCGAACGTAAGACGGCCGATCTCGACGATCTTCCTCCTCAGCTCGTTCTCGTTTTGGGGCATAGCGAACTCCAATCGTAGCGGAGGCCCGTTTCGGGTGTAAAGGAGCGGCGCTAGGCCTAGAATGGAGGCTTGTGGCGTTTCAAGATGCGCTCATCATCGGCCCGCTGCTGTTGGGCGTTGGCTTGGTGTGCTGGGTGCTCGTTCAGCGAGTTCGGGAAGGTTTGGGTCCCAAAGAACTGCTTTCTGACCGCCAGTTCCTGACGGCGCTCTTCTACACGGGCGCTCTGCTGTCGATCTATCTGTCGTGCGTGCACTACTACAATGTGGTGACCGCCTACCAGGCGTCGCCTACGACGAACCCTTAAGAATTGCGCTGAGCTCGAGGGAGCGCTCCGTCGCCGTCTCCACCGCTGATGTCAGTGCGGCTCGCACTCCGTGGTGTTCTAACTCATGGAGTCCGTAGATGGTCGTCCCGCCAGGGGTGCTGACTTGATCGCGCAGGACGCCGGGATGAGTTCCGGTCTCGATCAATAACTGTGCCGTGCCGAGCAACGTCTGGTTCACGAGGGCGGCGGCAATCGACGCCGGCAAACCCATCTTGACTCCTCCCGCGGCCAGAGCTTCCGCTACCAACGCAACGTACGCAGGCCCGCTGCCGGAGAGCGCGGTCACCGCGTGCATCTGAGCTTCGTTGACAAACAAGGCGAGTCCCACCGATTGGAAAATTTCAAGGGCGAGATCACGGTGCGCCTTCGTCGCCGCCGAGTTTGCACACAAGGCCGTGGCGCTGCACCCGACTGTCATCGCCAGATTGGGCATGGCGCGGACCACGGGCTGCGTACCCGTAAGGTCGGCTTCGATAGCGGCGATCGGAACCGCGGCAGCCAGCGAGATTAAAAGCTGCTTCTTGGTGATGCCGGCGGCGATCTCTTTGAGCGCGGTCGCGACGACGTGGGGCTTGACCGCCAGGACAATCGCATCGGCGCCTTGACAGGCTTCCGCGTTCGATGCGGTCGCCTCGATGCCGTACGTCTTTTTCAGTTCACGCCGACGCGAGGCGGATGTATCCGCCGCCCGCAGACGGCCTGCAGACAGGCCAGCCTCCAGCAGGCCACCGATCAACGCCCCGCCGAGGTTGCCGGAGCCGATCACAGCGATTTGAGACTTCTTCAACATGGTTTCCCGATTCTACCCGTTCTCGGCGTCCGGGTTCGTGAAGCAAGGGGCCAATAAATTGATGCTTGATGTCCATGTCCTACACGAACTCTCTATCTACATCCTTGTGTCGAAACAGGAGTTTGGCGCCAGCAAGCCGCCTAGCCAACAGCGGTTTCAGGAGCTCAAGACGAAGTCAGTCAACGTCGCGCCGAGCAGCGTGAAAATGATGTTGAAGACCACCAACAGCCGCATCCAGATGAAGGATTCGCCGATCGGCTCGCCCGCCAGAATTAACGTGGTGAGCTGAACACAGGCAATCAGCGCCGGCAACACCATGGGCAGTACGAGAACAGGCATCATCAACTCGCGCAGGCGGTTGTTGGCGGTGACCGCGCCGAACATGGACCCCGTCGCAGCCAGCGCCCAGGCGCCGAGCAGCAGAATCGCCAACAACGATGCGTTTGAGCCGCTCCAACTGAGGTCGTAGAACACCTTGAAGACCAACAGCGAGACGAGTTCGAGCAGAAATAACAGCACAAAGCTGGCGATCGTCTTGCCGAGAAAAACCGCGCCGCCCCCGGCAGGCGCCGCCGTCAGGCCAGTTAGGCAGCCGTTTGCGGTTTCCCGCCCAAAGCTGCGGTTAAGAATCAGAATCCCCGCAAACGCGTAGACGACCCACAGCAGCCCGCCGGACATCGAGCGCGCGTCCGGGTTGCTGATCGGATCAAAGGCAAACGAAAACAGCATCAGCACAATCAACGCGAATGCGCCGACGGAGCTAATGACCTCGCGATTGCGGAACTCCATGCGCAGGTCCTTCGCCGCAATCGCCCACGACTGTCTGAGGAACAACGTCACGAAATCCTCTGGTACAGCGTCTCAGG
>CAMPKL010000197.1 GCA_946887065.1 uncultured Bryobacterales bacterium | reverse complement strand
AAGCAGCGCCGGCGCGTACACAGCGGATCCAGCTATCTTTCCCAATCTGAGCTTGCTTTGACTTTCGGTTTGGGGCGTGAAGACCGAATTGACCGCGCTCTCGTTCGGTGGCCCAGCGGACGCGAGGAAGAGTTTCCGCGCCTTCAGGCCGGACGCCGCTATCGCCTCATCGAAGGCAAAGGCGTCAGTGAGTCTTCCCCATTCAAGCGATAGACAATCGGGCCCTGGCGCCGTGTCTAACGAAAGGCACTAGCGTATCTAGATTATTGTTTCCAGACGGCCACCCGGATACGATTCCAAGACGTAGGTTCGGCAACTGCATTCGCTGCGGACGCATCGCAACTCAAGTCAACCGGATCGGTTCCACTGTGCGCAATTTCTTTCCCCTCATCCTCCTTCTCTGCTTAAACGTCTACGGTCAAGACCCGACTGGCGTCATCGAGGGACGAGTCGTAGATGAGTCCGGCGCCGTGGTACCGGGCGCCGCAATCCGCGTCGTCAATACAGCGACTTCGTTGACCGTCGATCAAAAGACGACGGATCATGGCGATTTCCGCTTCACCTTATTGCCCGTCGGATCGTACGAGTTGACCGTCGCGGCGGATGGTTTCGCCCGCGTCATCCAACGCCCGATCAACATTGGAGTCAGCGAGATCGCGCGTTTGGATGTTCGACTCCAAATCGCGGCTGCTAGCGAAACGATCGTGGTCGAGAGCGCCGAGCCTTTGATACGCACCGCCGATTCAAGCCTCGGACGTGTCGTGTCCGGAAGAGAGATCATCGAGTTGCCCTTAAACGGCCGTAATTTCACGCAACTCGGCCTGCTGCAGGCGGGCGTTGCGCCTCCGACATCAGGCGTAGTCAAAGCAGGCGGTTCGTTGCGATCCGGGCACGCTTATGCGGTCAACGGGCAACGCCCAGAGTCCAACAACTTCTTGGTCGACGGCGCTCGTACCGTGAACCGTGTTGACGGTGGATTCGCCCTTCGAGTTCCAGTGGACGCGATCGCCGAATTTCGCATTCTCACTCACACCGCGCCCCCGGAGTACAGTGGAACCAGCGGCGCCACGACAAGCGTCGTCACCCGTTCCGGCGGCAACGAGTTTCACGGCGCGCTTTATGAGTTTTTGAGAAACGATAGGCTTGACGCCCGCAACTTCTTCTCCGCGGAGGTTGAACCGCTGAAGCAAAATCAGTTCGGAGGCACGCTCGGCGGCCCGATTCAACGCAACCGGTTATTTTTCTACGGCTATTACGAAGGCTTCAGAAATCGCCAAGGCATAACGCGTGCCGCCGTGGTTCCGACGGCTGAACAACGTCAAGGCGATTTTTCAAAGCTCATCGATCCGCAGACCGGTCAGCCGCGTCCGCTCATCAACTTTCTGACGGGACAGCCGTTCCCGAACAATCAGATCCCCGCCGAAAGGATCAACCCGATCTCTCTCAACGTCCAGGAATACTACCCGCTCGGCAACCTGGGTCCGTCGCTTTTCTCTTCGACGCAAGTCGGAACGAACGACTACAACCAAGGGGGCGCAAGAGTCGATTGGACACTCGGGAATCGCGATACTCTTTCAGTCCGGTTTGCGTTGTCGGACGGGATGAACATCAACCCGCTTTCGACCAAAGGGGCCGGCGTCCCGGGGTTCCCGGTGGGCGACGAAATCACCACAACGCTGTTCACGGCATCGCAGACTCATCAGTTTTCGCCCTACGCAGTCAATTCTCTGCGCGGCTCCTACTTTCGCAACGACTTTCTCTTCGATCAGCGCTTTAACCGAACGCCGCCGAGCGAGTTGGGTTTCCAGTACGAATCCACATTGGACCTTGCCGAAGGCCCGCCGTTTTTCAACATCAACGGCTATGCGCCCGTGGGAGATCCCATTACCGGACCGCGCGACACGCTGCAGGAGAACTACGAGGTCTACGAGTCCGTCTCGTGGTTCCGCGGCGATCACAGTTTCAAGTTCGGCGGCGAGTTCCGGCGAACCGTCATTGACGCACGCTACGGTATCGCCTCCAACGGATTCTTCGTCTTCGCACCGTTTCCCGCCAGCGACCCTTACGCAAACTTCCTTACGGGCAACCCGGTGGTCTTCTTTCAGGCCGGCGGCGACCTCGCGCGGACGATGAGCAACTGGGATGCCGCCGGTTTTGTGCAGGACGAGTGGCGAGTGCATCGCAAGTTCACGTTGAATCTTGGTCTGCGGTGGGAAGCGATCACGCCGTTCGACGAAAAGAGCGGCCGTCTCAACGCTTGGGCGCCTGGCGAACAGTCCACAGTTCGGCCCGACGCTCCAAGGGGATTGCTCTTCCCTGGCGATGCCGGAGTGACCAAGCGTATCGCCCCGACTTATTCCCGCGCCCTGAGTCCTCGTATCGGCATCGCCTGGGCTCCGACTCAACAGTTGTCGCTTCGAGCGGGATACGGCATCTTCTGGGACGGCTTTACCAACGGCGCCAACGCTATCCTTCAAGCGCCGGTTAGCGCCCTGCCCTGGACACAGGCGTACCAGATTCCCGGACCCTTCCTGAATTACGCCAATCCCTTTGGATCACAGCCGCCGTTTGGTCAAGAGGGCTATCCCAAGCCAACGACGGTGCTCACGATTGACCGCAACATGCGGCCGACGTACGCCCAGAATTGGAATCTTTCGATCCAACGTTCGTTCCTCAGCGACTACTTGCTTGAGGTCCAATACGTAGGGACGAAAGGGACCCGCGTCGTTCGGTTCATCGAGGCCAATCCCTCTGTCTACGGTCCGGGCGCCACGAGCCAAAATGCGGATGGCAGACGGCTCCACGCCGGTTGCGGCCAGCAAGGTCCCTGCGATTTCGCTTCGGTAGGCCTGCTCGTAAACGCAACGAATTCCACCTATCACGCCGGACAGGTAAGCCTCTCCCGGCGCTTCAGCACTGGCGCGGGCTTTCAGATTTCCTACTGGCTCTCCAAGTCCTTGGACTATGCTTCGAGCCTCAATCTAGCCGGCTCCTCGCCGCAGTTGATCGCCGGCGAGAACGACCTGCCGCAGAACCCGTTTGATTGGAATGCCGAGCACGGCCCCTCGCTGTTCGACGCGCGTCAACGGCTGACGGCAAGTTTCCTCTATCGTATTCCGGGCTTTTCTAACTCCCGAGGGATTGCGAAGGCGTTGTTGGGCGATTGGCAAGTGAACGGCATCTTGGCCTTGAGCAGCGCCACGCCTTTCACCGTCTACGACACGACCAACGTCTCGCTGCAGGGGAGCCATCCGGAGGTCACGGGATTCTTCTCCAGCCGGCCGGATGCAATCAGCGATCCGAATCAAGGGCCGCACACGGTGGAGCAATGGGTGTCCGCTAGCGCGTTCCGACGGCTGGATCCGCTAACGGAGGCCGGCAAGTTCGGCAATGCCGGACGCAACATAGCGCGCGGACCAGCCTTCGGCAACTTCGATGCAGCGCTGATCAGAGACTTTGCCCTTGCAGAGAATACGCGGCTGCAGTTTCGCGCGGAATGCTTCAACTTGACCAACCACGCCACCTTCTCCCTGCCGGTGAATGATCTTGCGTCGCCGAGCTTTGGGCGCATCATCGAGGCCGGACCGTCCCGGCTTATTCAGTTCGGTTTGAAGTTGTTGTTCTAGCAAAGGAGTTATCGTGGACCGCATGTATCTACCCGAAGTCGAAGGCAACCCGAACCTCGAAGGGGGCTATGCCGAACTCATCGAGTCGTTGCGCCAGTCCGGCGCTGCTCCGCCCCAGATCATGTACTTGTTCGCTTTCAAGGACGCGGCGACTAAACACCTGCGGAACTTCACGCAAGCCGTCATGCGCGGCCCTTCGCCGCTGACTCCGGCTTTTCGAGAATTGATCGCTGCGTTCGTATCGACGCGCAATCAATGTCTGTTCTGTTCGGGTTCCCACGTAGCCGTAGCGGCCAAGCTCTATAAGAGTTCCTCCTTGGTCGACGCGGTCGTCAAAGATTTCCGCTCAGCCCCCATCAGCGAACCGGAGAAGGCCTTGCTTGCCTACCTAGAAAAACTGACCCTGACGCCCTCCGCGACCACGGCAGCGGATGTTGCGCAGTTGCATGAGGCCGGCTGGAGCGACGAAGCGATCTACGACGCCGTTACGGTATGCGCCATGTTCAACTTCTACAATCGGTGGGTTGAAGGATCCGGCGTGCAGGACATGTCCGAAACTGGTTATGCCCTCTCCGCGGAGAGGCTAGCGACCGTGGGTTATTCCAAGGATTTGCCGCGTAAGTAGCGCGACAGCTAGGGGCGACGTTTAGGAAAACTTGCGGGACAGGTGCAAGTCCGTGTGAGTCCTTGTCCATCGTGAACAACCGATTCCGCAATTGCTTCCTGATGTCCGCTTGTAGCGACTCGGTGGTCCAGGTGGACAGGAGCGCCCCCTTTTGCCCGACTCGTCAAATGAGAAGGACGTAAACTTCCGAGCGAGTGCAAGGCCAATCTCACACCAGGCGCCTCCTGGGGCAACCGGACAAGCAACTGGAGACGAGGCGGTCGTCGTCGGGGAGGAAGGCGGTGATGCCGTTGAGCAACGTCGTCTTGCCCGTGCCCGTGCATTGTCGTCCCACAGGATGGCGTCGCGCGCCTGGTCGGCGCTGATACGGCCCGATGCTCCAGGAGAATGCGCACGACTTCAGGTACGCGATTCCTGGTTGTCGAGCGGATGCTGATTGACCCAGGCCTGAAACTCCTTGTCGCGGCTGAAGGCGTAGCGCAGGAGCTGTTCGACGACGTGGTACTGGCTGCTGCTGTTGAGGAACTCACAATAGGCGCGCAGCGTCTCGACGACGCTCGGGTCGAAGCGAGCGGTGAAGAACGCCTTCTTGCGCGGTTTGTCTTCGGGTTCGATCACGGGCATGGGGTGGTCCTCCTCGATGAGATGTGATGACGTCGGCGAATCGCGAGCGATGCGCGGGTTGTCGACAAGGTTGAAGTAGTGGTGGTCGACGCGGATGTCGCGCGCGGTGATGACGCCGTTGTCGAAGTCGGAGTCATCAGCGATGTCGTCGACCATGTCGACACGAAGCATGGTTTGGCGCAGGTTGGGCGGGAGCGACCCTGAGGCGAAGCCGGGAGGGGTTTGGGCGGACCAGCGCCCAAAAACCGGGGGTCGCTCCCGCCCAACCTGCGCTCGCCGTGAGACCCGTCCGGGGCTCGCGGCGCTCTCCATCTGACTGACGCGCAGAGGCTTCGTCACTCGATCGGTTTTGGCGCGAAGGGCCTGAAAGGGGAGCACTTGCTGCAATTAGGTGCTCCCCTTTCGGCGTCTCATTTCGGCGGCTCCAACGCCAGCCGGTAGCGAGGGGAACGGCGGCTGAAAGCGGAACACCCGCTGCAAACAAGTGTTCCGCTTCGACCGATCGATGAGCCGGTTTACCTCCCTCTGAAGCGATGGCTGCACGCCTGGTCGTGAGCGCCAACTCCCGAAGCAGCGACGGAGGCCCCCCTGTGGGCGAAGCCTTCTTCTAGTGGCGTCGTGCAGCGGCGGACCCGTCGTAGCCCTCGTTTGTGAGGCTCGTGGACGCCAGCGCCTCTTCGGACGCTATCCGATGGAGGAATCGCATGGAACCACAGAGGAAGCTACTCACCTTGAACGAGGTCGCACGCGAGCTGCGTTGCTCCAAGGCGCACGTCTCCAAGGCCACAGAGGGGAGGGTGCGGCATGCTTCGCCCCTGCCCACCGTCCGGCTGGGCCGAAGAAAGCTCGTTCGTCGTGAGGCGCTTGAAGCATGGATTAAAGAGAACGAATCGGGCGCCCGTGATAAGCTGCGCTCGTCAGAGATCGACGCCGCGAGACGCACTCAAGGAGGTACTTGATGCGAAAGCGGCATCAGAAAGGTAGCTTGACCAAAGTGAACGGACGCTGGGTCGCACAGTGGAGACAGGACGGCCAACGCCGAAAGCGAAGGCTCGGATTGATCGCTGTGATGACCAAGGCCGAGGCCATGAAGCAGCTCGAAGAGCTGCTGGCTCCGGTCAACCGGGGCTCGGGGAGTCCCTCGTCGGCGGAACTGCTAGGACGGTTCGTCGACTTCGTGTTCCTGCCGTTCTACCGGCGCAAGTGGAAACGCTCCACTGCGATCACCTGCGAGAGCCGGACTCGGACGCACGTAATCACCGAGTTTGGTCCTCGACCGCTCGGAAGTTTCGATCGGGTGGAGTTGCAGGACTGGCTCGAATCGAAGGCCGAAGAAGGTCTGTCCCACAGCACCATCGACCATCTGCGATGGGATCTGAGTCAGATCTTCAAGATGGCCGTGGCGGAAGATTGCATCGGCCGGTCGCCCGCCACGTTGTTGTTCACGCCCCGAGCGGCCCGGACTCCGCCTCAACGGCGAATGAACCTACAGGAGGTGAATCTATGTTTCGAAGTCCTTAGCCAACGCGAGCAGCTGATCGCCATGCTCGCTTTGACCGCCGGAATGCGTCCCGGAGAGATCCTGGCCCTCCAGTGGAAACATATCCGCTCGGACCACATCGAGGTCGTCCAACGCGTCTACCACCAGGAGATCGACACGCCGAAGACCAAGCACTCGGTCCGCAGCGTGGCGCTGTCTCCCGCGCTGCAGGCGTCGCTCGAATCGTGGAGAGAGGTCGCGCTGTCGGACGAGCCTGAGGCCTGGGTGTTCCCGTCCGAGCATGGGCGGACGCCTGTGATCGCTGAGAACATCTGGCGGCGAAACTTCCTGCCGAGGCTAAGAACCGTTGGTCTGGAGTGGGC
>CAMPKL010000196.1 GCA_946887065.1 uncultured Bryobacterales bacterium | reverse complement strand
CTGGACAAGCAGGCGTAGCCGGTGGATTTCCGCGATCGCAAGGGTCTCGGAGAGCCCGTGTTCTTTCTGGATGCGGCGAACGGCGGCGGAGTCGAAGCTGCGATAAACCCAGCGCTTCCTCATTCGGTCTCAACCAAGACGGCGCTACTCGAAGCCAAGTCTCGCGCCGCCGGCGTGATAATCGTCTTCTTGTTTACGTAAATCTGCTCGCCCTTCGTCCGCGCTCGGCGCACGTCGTCTTCGCAAACAAAACCCGCCGCGACGGGGGCGGGCGCGGCCGGCGGGCTGGGCGCCGCTACCTGCTTCTGCTCAACCGGCGGCTGCGCTGCGCTCGGCGCGGCGCCGGCTAAGAAGGAGTCGACGACTCCCTCGACAACCGATCGCAACGAACTATCCGCAGTCCCCTTGGGATAAGCCTTCTCGGAAGCGACGCCTCGACTGGCCAGATATTTCTCCACTGCACTGGCGATCGCCGGCCGCTTCGGATCGACGACGCCCGGCGCCTGCGGCGGCGCGTTGAGCGCAACCAGTTTCGGCTGCGGCGCGGTCACAGGAGCGGAGGGATTCGCCAAGTAGGCGCGCCCCTCTTTGCTCTCAAACGCCTCGGAGGCTTCGCGCACCTTGAATGCCACGCGTTTCAAGTTGATCAGGTTCAGCGGGCCGACGTTGTCGCTCGTTGAGTTGCCCGCGATCGCGCCGCAGCCAAGCGTCATCGACGGCGCCACGTTCGTGGTGATTCCCGTCGAGCCTTGCGGCGTCGGCGTGTTCACGAGCACTCGAAACGCCGGCATCGCTAGACCGAATTTCTCGACGTTTTGCTTCGAAGTGGAATAGATGCCGCAGGTGTGACCGCGGCCTCCAAAGTTCAAAATGTCCCGGCAAGCCGCGATGCCTTCTTCGAAGTCCTTAACGAACACCACCGACAACACCGGCGAAAGCTTCTCCGCCGACAGTGGATGCTCGCGTCCGATGCCCTTCAGTTCCACCGCCAACACCCTGGTCGTCTCCGCCACCGAGAATCCGGCCATCTTCGCGATCTTCGGCGCTGCCTGGCCAACGCATTCCGGGTTGATGCGGAACCCTTCAGTGATCAGCAATTTCTCCAATGCCGTCGACTGCTGTTCGGTACAGACATAGGCATCGTTGCTCTTGAGCAGCCGCCAAACATCGTCGCGGTGCTTCGTTTCCACGACCATCGATTGTTCGCTCGAGCACAGCGTGCCGTAGTCGAAGCTCTTGCCTTCGATCACCTGGCGAATGGCATCGTCCAGGTTCGCTGTCGAATCGATCAGCACCGGAACATTTCCGGGACCCACGCCCAACGCCGGCTTGCCGCTCGCATAAGCCGCTCGCACGATACCGGGGCCGCCCGTTGCCAAAATCACGCTAGTACGCTTGTGGCGCATCAGCTCGTTCGTGCCGCCGATGGTTGCCTCGTTGGCACACTGCACGATGCCTTTTGGCGCGCCTGCTTCCTCCGCCGCGGCCGCCAGCATCGCTGCCGTCTCGCAGGTGCAGCGCCGCGCACGCGGATGAGGGCTCAGCACGACTGCGTTCCTCGCCTTCAGCGAGATCAGCACTTTGTAGATGGCGGTTGATGTCGGGTTGGTCGTCGGCAAGATAGCCGCCACCACGCCCATCGGTTCGGCGATCTCGATGATGCCCGCCGCTTCATCGCGCCGCACAATGCCCGCGGTTTTCAGCGGCGCAATATAGCGGTGCAGCGTGTCGCAGCCGAGAAGGTTCTTGGCCGTCTTATCCTTGACATTTCCGTAGCCCGTCTCGTCGACCGCCAGCTGCGCCAAGCGGGCGGAGTTCGCCCGGGCAGCTGCCGCGACATGGGCTACGATCTCATCAACCCGTTCTTGAGAAAAACTTCGGTACTGCAAGAACGCCGCGTAGGCAGCGTCAACTTTCTGACGGACCTCTTCAACGGACCGTTGATCCTTATCCTCAGCCATCGCAGCCGACGACTAGTCCGCGCTGCCCGCGGGAAGATTCTTAGGCATGAGCGCCTCGGTATCCGCGTGCGGTCCGGGAATCACGTGAGCGCTAATCAATTCGCCCGCCCGGCGCGCCGCCTCAGCGCCGGCGTCAACCGCCGCCTTGACGGCGCCTACATCGCCCCGGCACGTCACCAGAACAAGCGCGGCTCCAACCAACTCCTTGCCCTCCAACGTCACGTTGGCGGCCTTGACCATTGCGTCGGCGGCTTCAATGGCGCCGACCATACCCTTGGTTTCAATTAAGCCGATCGCTCGCATCTCGTTCTCCTCCGGGAGCTAAGACGTGACAGTAGCACAGTCGTTTCCAGCGCCTCAAACTACGTCCTCGGCTGAAACAATCCCGGCTATCTTCGTTGGTTGGAAACACGGACCCAGGCTGAGGCCGCGCTGACTTACCGAGTCGCCTAAAACTCTCGCAGGAAAGGCTCGACCCCCAGCTCCGACATCTTCCGGGCGGCTGTTCGCGCCTCATCCCGTTTGGGATACGGGCCGCTTATGACGCGAATCAGGCCGTCTTGGGAGGGATCGAGGATTTCCGTTTCGAATCCAGCCGTCCTCAATTCGGACTCCAGATCGCGGGCAGCCGCAAGATCTTGGAGCGCGGCAACCTGCAAGTAGAGCCCACTGGGCGTGGCAGGCGCCGATGGCCGTGCCGAGATGGGGGTCGGTTTGGGAGCTGCCGGCGGAAGTTCCACGGGCAGCGGCACAGCCGGACTTAGCACAACAGGGGCAGAGGCCGTGGCGACCAGCGGCTCCCCGGGCATTTCGGGCGTAGGTTCAGAAGGGAATGGATCCGGAAGCAGCGCCGGAGTCACCGATGAGGGCACGGAGGCCGCGTATCGCGGGGCTTCGGGCGGCGTCTGGCTGCCCTCGTAGTACCCGAAATGGTAAAGCGCAGCAAGGATCGCCATCGAACCCACCGTGGCGACCACAGCCTGCAGCGGAGACTCGCTTTTCTTGAACGTCGCCGCTGAGACCGGGACGTCCGCCGGTTTCGCTCCAAAACTCTCTATCGTTGGCGGCGGCCGGTAGGTGAGTTGAGGATCTAAGGCCTCGGCTGAATCGCCTTTCGACTCTCCCTTGACAAGCTGCGGCGACATCAGCAGGCGCAACTGTTGAGATACCGCCTTCTCATCAGCGAGGCTAACGATCGCGGATGGATTCGCCTCGTCGCTAAACGGTGCGGCGGTCTCTGTTCGATTGCGCCTGCGGCCCCCGCGTCGGCCCCGGCGGCGTGGCCCGGGACGGCTCGGCTGACCCTCGCCGTCAGCCCGGCGAGTTTCGATTTCAGAGCTACTAGAAGAATAGTTCGGCATCACCACTCGGGCCGCGGAAGATCAGCGTCTCCACAGCTACGACCAGGATATGCCTCAGTCCTAGAGTGGTATATCAACGAGCCGCCTGAAAACAGGCTTAGGAGAAACCCTTAGTTGGCCGCCAGCACACGGTCCTCAAGCAAGTCTAAGGGCAGGGGTCCATTTCTCAAGATGAGATCGTGGAACTCGCGAATATCGAAGCGTTCGCCCATCTCCTGCTGCATCCGCTGTCGCAACTCGAGAATCTTCAGTTGGCCGATTTTATAAGCTAACGCCTGCCCCGGCCAGGCGACATAGCGATTCACTTCGGACTCATCGCCCAGATAGGCCACCGCCTGCTCATGCGACCAGCCCTTAGCGTGAATCCCGGTGTCGACAACCAGCCGCCGTGCACGAAAGCGTTCGCTGTGCAGAGCGCCGAAACGGCTCGCCGGATCGGCATACGCGCCGAGCCGATCGCCAAAAGACTCCGCGTACAACGCCCACCCTTCTATGTAGGCCGTCGCGTTGTAGATCTTGCGGAACTCCGGCACGTCCTCTATCTCCAGCTGTGAGGCGATCTGGAGATGATGCCCCGGATTCGTTTCATGCAGCACAAGCGCCGCTTTGTCAAATCGCACCTGATTGTTCGGATCGTAGGCCTTGAGATTGAACCAACCGGCGCGAGTGCCGTCCGAAGCAGGCTGCTGGTAATTGGACGCGGAGGCGGCTTCGGTATCCTCTGGAATTGCACGAATGCCGAAAGGCGCGCGCGGCAGTTTCAAGAAGAGCTGCGGTAATCCCGGGTCAACGAGCTTCGCAATGTTACGGCAGTACTCCAGCATTTCTTCCTTGCTCGAAAAGCGCTGGGCAGGGGATGAGTTCAGCATCCGTTCATAGCTCGCCGCATCCTCGAATCCTTGGGCGCGGGCGATCTCGTCCATTTCCGCTGCGATCCGTTCGACCTCCTCCAGACCCAGCTCGTGGATCTCGTCAGGAGTCATACTTGTCGTTGTGTAACGCCGGACCAAATAGGCGTAGCGATTGGCGCCGTCGCGCAAGCTAGTGATCGCCAGCTCGGTCCGCCCGGCCGGCGCGTAAGTCACCTTCATGAACGCAGCCAGTTTCCTCCAGGCCGGCTGGAAGGAGCTCTGGTAGGCCCGCTCCGCCGATTCGGTCAAGACGTCGCGCCGGCCGCCGTCCAACCCATCGGGAAAGTCACGAAAGGCCGCCAAGATAGGGGAGTCGGCGGCGGTAAGCTCCGCCTGTGCATCCATTTGCCCGGCGATAGTCTCGCCGATATACCGCGGCTGCGTGATCCCGGCCTCGATCCCTTCCTTCAACAATTCGATGACCTGATCCGCGTACCCACGCGTTGCCTCGATCCGGGCGATGATGTTCTCGTAATCGTCGACCGTATCCGCCGGCATCTGAGCGATCGTCAACGGCACGCGGGCGTGCAGCCCGAACAGTTGGTTTGTGCTGAGCAGGTAGTCTTCTAACTCTCGCCCTTCTAGACTCTGTTCGAGATCATCCACCAGCAACGTTCGGCTGATAGTCTCTTGCTCGGACAGGCCGTCCGCAGCGATCTGCTGAACTCGCTCCAAAAACGACCGCTGCTGGGCTCGAAACGCTTCCCGCCCCTGTAGGGAGTAGTCTGTCCAGCGGTCGTTGTAGTCCCGGCGGCCAACGTCCGTGGCTAGTTCAGGGCTGCTGCGAAGCAAGAACTCGTAATATTCTTCAAACAGCCGACCCAGCGCGGCGTTGTTCGTCTCCACAGGCGAGGAACAGCCGATGCAGGCGGCCAGGACGCCGACGGCGCCTACAGAGCGAAGGTTCACTACGGGCTACCAGCGGAACCGCTTCCCGTCCATGTAGACCCGATGGATAGCCCTCGCGTTCTTCATGTCGTCGAGAGGGTTTGCGTTCAGAATGAGGAAGTCCGCAACCTTGCCCGTCTCTAGCGTTCCGAAATCTTCTTCGATTCCGAGAGCCCGGGAGTTCGTTTTTGACCAGGCGACGATCACTTCCATCGGCGTGAGCCCGGCTTCGACCAACTTCTCCGCTTCCAAGTGCTCAAAGAAACCGGCGAAGCGCCCTGGAGGTCCTGTATCCGGACCGAAGCCGATAGGAATTCCGGCTTCATGAAGAATCTTGACGTTCTTCATTGCCATGGCGAGGTCCGACGCGCCCTCGCGCTGCAGCTCCGGATTGGCCTGCGCAGCCTTGAAGGTCGTCTTCAGCGCCTGAATTTCGTTCGCCGTGAGGCTGCGCGTAAAGTAGGGATCGTCCATCCAGGGGGCCTTCGTGCCGTACATGTACGTCCCCGCCTCGCGCATCACAGTCGGTATATAGGTCACGTCGCCCTTGAGCAGCAAGCTGATTAGTTCGTCATCCGCTTCCGCATCGCGCACGCTGTGTCCGAGAATGCGAACTCCCGCGGCCGCCAACTGTTTAGCATCAGCGAGTTCGTAGACGTGGGCGAACGACACGATGCCGCGCCGCGCGGCTTCTTGGATAATCGCCGTGCGGATCTCAGGCGCAAGCTTGGGGTATTCGCCGTGGTGCGTGTCGACCCACATCTTGATCAGATCCGCGCCCGCGTCGGCTAATTCGTCGACGAGCTTGCGCGCTTGCTCGGGACTCGCCACCTCGTGGGCGATTCCTTTCACTCCGGCGACGCGCGTCGGATAACCGTCGACTGCCGTAAAGCCGTGTACCGCGGTAAGCACCCGTGCGCCATCGAACTCGCCCTTGTTGCGCTGTTCGCGATATTCGAGAATTGCGTCCAACGATGTGCCCATGTCAGTGGTCGTGGTGACTCCGTAACTGGCGTAAATCTGCAAGTTCTTGATCACGTTGGCGCGCGTGTAATTGGCCTGGTCCTGTTTGAGGTCCTTGGTTAGACCAATATGCCCGTGCGCGTTGATAATGCCGGGCACAATCGTCTTACCCTGCATATTCATCACCTGCGCGCCTTCCGGGATCGCGGCGCCGGCAAACGGCCCGGCATAAGTGATTCGGCCGTCCTCGACGACGAGCGCGGAGTCCTCGATAGGCTCGCCGCCGTTTCCGTCAATTAAACGGGCATGCTGGACGACAAGGGTCTGGGCCGAGGCCATTACGGCGACAAAGATAGTGGTGATAATGAGACGCAACATAAACTACTCCAACCGCCCGGATTCTAGCACGTAGCGGACTCGCCGCTCTCCGCCCAAGGGCGCATCATCACACAGACAAAGCTATATTCCCAGCAGCGCCGCCAATACTCGCGAGTCCGCAGACTCCTCCAACCAATCCGCCAAGAGATCATAGGACGCCTCCTTCGAAGCCGCCTCCGCTGGCCGGAAGCCCAACCACTCTTCGGCCACGTCCGGATTCTCCAAGGCGCCGTGCAGGTAGCTGCCCGCCACCCGGCCCAGCCGCATCCCCTCCGGCCGCT